>DATEGL010000225.1:0-3115 GCA_035280145.1 Candidatus Dormiibacterota bacterium
GGCGCGAGCGCTCCGATGATCTTCCCGAAACCCGCGCCGAAGATGACGAGGAAGATCAATGGGAAGGCCATGCTGGAAACGAGCCGCGAGCGCTCGTTTACGAAGCGCAGGAGCTCGCGGTACGCGACGACCCACGTCCCTCGCCAGACCTCGGCCATCAGCGACCGCCCCGCCACATCGCCGCGCCGCGCAGGAACTGCTCCTTGGCGTCGAGCTCGCTATCGCGGATCTCATGGCCGGTGAGCGTGATGAAGACATCGTCGAGGCTCGGCTGTCGGAGGCTGATGGAGACCAACTGCTGCGGGAACGTGCGCACGAAATCGGGCAGAAAGCGGTCGCCCGCGGCGACATGGAAACGGACCGTGCCGTCGCGCACCGTCGGCTCGACGCCGTAGCGGGACCGGACCTCCGCAGCCGCGGCAGCCGGATCCGCCGTCGAGAATGAGATCAGGTCACCGCCCACCGCACGCCTGAGACCGTCCGGACTGTCCAGGGCGACGATCTTGCCGCGGTCGATGATCGCAATCCGCTCGCAGTACTCGGCCTCGTCGAGGTACTGAGTGGTCAGGAAAATCGTGAGCTGTTCCTGCTCGCGCAGGCGAAGCAAGTACTCCCAGATGTGGCGGCGCGTCTGGGGGTCGAGTCCGAGGGTCGGCTCATCGAGAAACAGGATCCGAGGGTGGTGGAGGAGGCCGCGCGCGATCTCGAGGCGCCGCTTCATGCCGCCGGAGAAGGTCCGCACGCTGCCTCTTCGTCGGTCCCAGAGCTCGACCATGGTAAGGAGCTCGCGGATGCGCGTTTCGCGAACATTGGCCGCCACTCCGTATGCGTAGGCGTGGAAGCGCAGGTTCTGCTCTGCGCTCAGGTACTCGTCGACAGTTGGCTGCTGGAAGACGAGGCCGATCGACCGACGCACCTCGCTTCGCTGGCGTTGGACGTCAAAGCCGTTCACCGTGGCTCGGCCGGCCGACGGGCGCAGAAGGGTGCAGAGCATGTTGATGGTTGTCGTCTTGCCGGCGCCGTTAGGTCCCAGGAAGCCGAAGAGCTCACCGACGCTGAGCTCGAACGAGACGCCCTTGACCGCCTCGAGCTGGCCAAAGCTCCGCCGCAGGCCTTCCACCTCGATGGCGTTCACTGTCGCCATCTAGATCGCCTCATACGCCCGCCCAAACCGAGATCATGGACAACGTAATATTAGAGCGCTCCAATATGACAGATTCCAACACGTCTTCCGAGGTGACTAGTCCGCCCGAGGCCGAAATGGCCCCCGATGAGGCGGGCTGCCTCTACGACACGCGCGCTCGCCCCATGTTCGACCACCTGGCTGGGCTGCCCGATGGACGACGGTTGGAGGTGTTTCCGGCCCTCCGCTGGTGCGCTTACAGGATCCAGCGCTTCATGCAGGCAGAGGCCGATCAGTACGGGCTCACCGATGGCGCGGCTCGCGTGCTCATGCAGTTGAGGCACGCCGGGGAGCAGCCCCTGGGCGCCCTGGCGGCCGGGCTGCACGTCAGCCCAAAGAACATCACGCTCCTCATGGACCAGCTGGAGAAGGACGGGCTGGTCGTTCGCGTCCCCGACCCTGCGGATCGGCGGTCGGTCCGGGCGCGGCTCACCGAAGAGGGTCAGCGGACGGTCGGTCGATTCCTACACGAGTTCATGACCCACTCGCTGAAGCTGGTCGAGGACCTGCCTCAGGAGGACCTGGAGCGGGTCCGCCATGTTGCCCTGCTGCTGGTGCAGCGCATCGAAGCGCGATTGTCTGTCGCTCCAAGAAGGTCGCGGTGAGCGCCTTCACCGAGAGGGAGATCGACTACCTGCGCGGCCAAAGGCTTGCCCGGATCGCGACGGTCGGTGGCGACGGCGCTCCGCATGTCGTACCGGTCGGCTTTCGGCTCGATGTCGACGCGGAGACCATCGAGATCGGCGGTCACGGATTGAGACGCTCGAAGAAGTGGCGCGACCTGCAGGGCAACCCGCGCATCGCGTTCGTCGTCGACGATCTCGTGAGCACGACTCCCTGGACGCCCCGCGGGATCGAGGTTCGCGGTCGGGCCGAACTCAACGAAGAGGGCGGTCCTGAGCGCTTCGGCCGCGGTGGCTGGGACAACGTCTGGATCCGGATCGTGCCGGAGCGGATCGTCAGCTGGGGGATCAACGGGCCGGCGTTCTCCGATGCCGGGCGGAGCGTGCGCTCTGTCGGCACGCGATGAAATCAACTGACGACGCGGCGTCCCTGACGGCCGAAGCGTCCATCTGCATCACGCCCCCTGGAACACGTGGGGTGCGAATTCCGAGTCCGATCCTCGGCCTCTTCAAAATCGGCGGCGCGCTGCTCGTCTGGATGTACCGCCGCCTCGGAGGCCTGTTGTCGCGGACGGAATTCCGGATGGTCCTCCTCACGACGCGTGGGGCGAAGACCGGGCGAATGCGGACCAGTCCGCTCGGAGGCTTCACAAGTGCCGAGAATGAGTGGCTGGTCGTCGGCTCTAACGCTGGTTCAGCACGTCATCCCGCTTGGCTCTTCAACATGGCGAAGCATCCCGACGACATCGGGCTCGAGGTCGGCCGCCTGAGGCTCAAAGTTCGCGCCAAAACGCTGGAGGGTCCCGAGCGCAGCGAGGCGCTGGCGCGGATCGCCGCGATCGCGCCTCCGTACTCCAACTATCAAACCAAGACCGATCGCGAGATCCCCATCCTGCGGCTGACCCGCGAGCCGGAGTGATCCGGCTGGCACGCGGAGGTCTCCCGATGGTCGGCGGTCCGACGGCATTCAGGGCGCCGGTCGTCTCCTCTCGGCGGCTCACGCCGGCCACGCACGCGATTCAGGTGGCGAAGCCGAAATCATTCACGTTTCGACCGGTGCAGTTCACATTCCTCCAGTTACTGACCCAAGCGGGCTTGGACGCACGCCCGATGTCACTTGCGACCAGCCCGACGCGTCAGCACCTGGAGTACGCCGTCCGCCTCTCCAACTCCTGGTACAAGAGCGCCTTCGCGGCTTTACGGCCAGGCGACGAGGTGGCCGTCTTCGGCCCGCTCGGCAACTTCGTGCTGGACGAAGGCCGACCTGCGATTCTGATCGCCGGAGGGATCGGCGTCACGCCCCTCAAAG
>DATEGL010000226.1:0-3998 GCA_035280145.1 Candidatus Dormiibacterota bacterium
GAGGAAAGCCAGCGCCGAGACGGCAACGCCAAGCGCGGCGGTGGCGCGGTTCCCCAGGCGCGAGGCAAGCAGTCCGCCCGCCAGAGCGCCGACCGGCACGCCGACCAGGAACTGCGTGAGGAGAAGGCCTGACCCCAGCTGGTCGAGATTGAAAACCAGCCGGCCCAGCAGGGGCACGTCGACGAGAGTGACGATGAGCGCGGCGCCGATCAGGAGGTTCGCGAGCGTCGCGCCGACGAACGCCCGGCTTCGCAGCAGGTCACGCGGGATGAGGGGTTCGAGCCGGTGGATCTGGCGCCACGCGTAGGCGCCGAGGACGGCGACCGCAAGCAGGCCGGCAGGTATAAATAGGGCGTTGACTGCGCGGTGGTCAGGGTCGTCGGGATAAAGGGCGAGCACGAGCAGGCCGAGGCCGGCGCCGAGCAAGGCCGCGCTGATCCAGTCGACAGCAGAGCTGGTTGCGCTTGTCGCTGTGACGCTGCGGCGTGCGCCGAGGACGAGCCCCCCGGTGCAGATGGCGGCCAGCGGCAGGTTGAGCCAGAACACGAAGCGCCAGCCGCCCGCGCCGGCGGCCGCCGAGGCCAGCCACGCTCCGTACAGCGGACCGAACACGCTCCCCGCCTCCTGCAGCGCGGACACCGACCCAAGGGCGAGGGTTCGGGCGCGGTCGCGATACAGGTCCGCCGCGAGCGCGAGCGACAGCGGGACGAGCCCGCCGCCGCCGAGTCCCTGGACGAACCGCCCTGCGACCAGCCATGGCAAGCCGGCGAAGTCCCACAGCCCGGCGGTGGCGGTCAGCGCCGAGCCGATGACGAAGGCACCCATGCAGGCCGCGTAGACAGGCACACGGCCGCGAACGTCTGAGTACGCGCCGAGAAGCGGCATCGCTACCACGTATCCGGCGAGGAACCCGGTGACGATTGGGGTCGCCCGCTCGAAGTGCTCGAACGTGAGGCCGACGTCGCCGACCATGGCGGGCAGAAGGGTGACCACGACGTAGGCGTCGAGGGCGGCGACGAAAAGCCCGGCACCGGCGAGCCCGAGCAGTACGCCTCTGGACAACTAGGCCGTCGGCGAAGTGATGACGACTGGTGCGTCGAAGCCGGTGATGTCGACCTCCACGCCCGCGGCGGTGCCGTTGTCGCCGAACGCGCCGGTGAGCACTGCTTTGCGGATCAGCTGGGACGAGGTGTCGACCCACACGCGGGCCGCGACCGGCCCGCTCGAGCTCAGCTCAGCCAACAGTCCCCGCACCTGTTCCGGCGTGTAAGTGGCCGACACCTGGTAGGCGCTCTTCCCGCCGACCTGGTCGGTCGAGACGTACTGCGGGTTCCGGCCGCCGGGGATCATGGCCGGCAGGCCGTTCTTGCGATCGAAGAGCTTCGCCATGTCAGGAAATGCTGCCGCCGTGTCGCCGCTCAACTCCTGGAATGGCGAGAAAGGCACGTGCAGGTAGACGTGGCCGCCGGAGATGACCACCTCGAGCCCGATCGTCACGTCCTTCTCCTTGACGACGTAGACGGTGTCGCTGTCGCTGGGCAGCCGCACCGACGTCTTGGCGCTGACGAGCGCAAACCCCTGGATGCTGATCGTTCCTTTCGTCAGCTTGAGGGTCGCGCTGACGGTGGACAGCTTCGCCATCGCGCCGGCTCCTTCGCGAAGGACCTTGGCAGCGTCCGGCGTAGAGCTGCTGCATGCGCCCAGCAGCAGGATTGTGGCCGCGGCGATGGTCTTCTTCATTCGCGCGCCCGAACAATGAGTCGAACCGGCCGGTCGAACAAGAGGTAATCCCACGCCCAGTTCACGAGGACCAGCAGCTTGCTCCGGAAGCTGATCACGTTGTAGAGGTGGACCACCAGCCAGAAGACCCAGCCGAAGAATCCCGACAGGTGCACCCAGCCCAGCTGCGCGACGGCCGAGTTGCGGCCGATGGTGGCCATGATGCCAGGGTCCTTGTAGCGGAACTTACGGGCTCCGCCGTTGTTGACCATGTCGGTGATGCTCGCCGCCACGTGCTTGCCGGCCTGCATGGCGACCGGGATGAGCATCGGCAGCCGTGCATCACCGTCCTTGGCGCCCGCCAGATCTCCGATCACAAACACCACCGGATGCCCCGGAACCTGCAGGGTGTCGTCGACCACGATGCGCGACTGGCGTTCTAGCGGCACTCCGGTGGCGCGGCCGACGTCGGAGGCGCGAACGCCAGCAGTCCAAATCACCGTTCCCGCCGGGATCTCTTCACCGCCGGCGATTCGCACTAAGCGGTCGGTCACCACATCGACCTTGGTGTTCAGCCGCACGTCGATGCCCTTGCGCCCGAGGGACTTGCGGGCCGCCTCGCGCAGTGAGGGAGCAAAAGCTGCAAGCACATGTGGCGCCGCCTCTATAAGCACCACCCGCACCTCGTTTGTGTCGAGGTCGCGATAGTCCTTGCGCAGGACGAGCCGGATGAGCTCCGAAATCGCGCCCGCCATCTCGACGCCTGTCGGCCCGCCGCCGACGACGACAAAGCTCAGCAGCATGCGTCGCTGTTCCGCGTCGTCGGTCCAGCGTGACGCCTCGAACTGAGACAGGATCCGGTTGCGAATCGCGAGACCTTCGTCGAGCTCTTTGAGCCCCATCGTGTGCTGAGCGATGAGCTGATTGCCGAAGTAGTCGCTCTGCGCCCCGGTCGCCAGGACCAGGTAGTCGTAGTGGATGGGCTCGTGATCTGTGATCAGGAGACGCGAGTCGAAGTCGACGCCGGTGATCGACGCCTGCCGGAAGTCCGCGTTGCCCAGCGGCCGGATCAGCTCGCGGACAGGGCGCGCGATCTCACCGGGGTCGAGCAGCGCCGAAGCGACCTGATACAGCAGTGGTGTGAACAGGTGGTAGTTGTTGCGGTCGACGATCAGCACGTCGACGGGTGCGTGCTTCAGGGCTCGGGCGCACGTCAGTCCACCGAAGCCGGCCCCCGCGATGACGACACGCGGTCTCATGTGGGTACGTTGCGCTGTCCCTTCTGCGGCGGGTAGCGTCCCCGTCCGCTGCCGCGCCGCCGGTTGGCCATCTTCTCGAGAGCGTCGACGCCACCGGTGGCTTTAAGCAACGACTTCGGGAGCTTCTGCTTCTTCTTGAGCACCGGCTCGAACAGGTCCCCGTGCTTGTCCACGCGCTTCAGCACCTGCTCCGAGTCGAACACCAGCAGGTCCGGGTCCTTGGCCTTAAGGCATTTCTCGACCTCGTCCCACGAAACCGGTGTCGACACCGTCGGATGCTTACGTGCGCGCAGCGAGTAGACGTTCACGGTGGTCTTGTACTGGTCGTTCTGGCTCCAGTCGATCAGCACGCGGCCCGTACGCAGCTCCTTCAGCTGCTTGTGCACGGCGAGGTCCGGGTACTTCTCTTCGAAGAGCTGAGCCAGGCCCTTGGAGACCACTTTGGTCTCGTTGTAGCCGACCTTTGTGTTCAGCGGCACGTACAGCTGCAAACCTTTCGAGCCTGACGTCTTGGCGCAACTGTCGAGACCGTGCTCCGCGAAAAGGTCGCGGAGCATCAGCCCGATCCTGCAGCAATCGACGATGTTCGCCGGCGGACCTGGATCGAGGTCGAAGACGAGCGTGCGCGGTGTCGGCAGGTCGTCGCCGTAAGAGAGCGACGTGTGCATCTCGAGCGTCGCGAGGTTGGCGAGCCACACGAGCGTCGGCAGGTCCTGGCAGAGGCAGTAATACATGTCGCGGTTGTTGCCCCCGCTCCACACCGTCGCGGTCTGCACCCACGGTGGACGGTGCTTCGGACAGTTCTTCTCGTAGAAGAACTCGCCGTACACGCCATTGGGATAGCGCTTGAGCGTCAGCGGGTGGTTGCGCGTGTGAGGTAGGAGGATTGGCGCGATCCGGGTGTAGTAGTCGATGACCTGCGACTTGGAGAAACCGACGTCCGGGTACAGCACCTTGTCGAGGTTGGTGAGCTTGACGGTGCGGCCCTCGACCTGGACCTCGACCGATGTCTCCTTAGCC
>DATEGL010000227.1:0-2632 GCA_035280145.1 Candidatus Dormiibacterota bacterium
AAGCCGCCGTGCTCGAGAAGATCGCCGAGATGACGGAATCGGATCGCGCGATGGCAAAAAGGCTCCACGCGGTCATCAAATCCAGCGCGCCAACCCTCTCGCCGAAGCTCTGGTACGGGATGCCGGCGTACGCCAGGGACAGAGGCAAGATCGTGTGCTTCTTCCAACCCGCGAAAAAGTTCAAGACGCGATACGCGACGTTGGGCTTCAACGACCCGGCCCACCTCGACGACGGAGTCATGTGGCCCGTGGCTTACGCGCTGACGAAGTTCACGGCCGACGCCGAGGCGAGGATCAGCGGGCTGGTGAAGAAAGCGGCGAGCTGAGGCGAGGCCTCGGCTCACCGCATTCCACGAGGCGGTAGGGTTACTGGTCGGTCTGCGCCGTCGCCTCGACCGTGGCGGGGGCCGTCCCGCCGCCCGTCGGTGACTGGGACGTGAACTGGAACGTCAGCTTCTGGAACAGGAGCCCAACCTCATCTCCGGGGACGACATCGGTGGTCGGACCCAGCTCCTTGTAGAAGCTGACGAGCACGTTTGACATCGTGATCTTGAGAAATTCGACCGGCTGCTCGCCTTTCTTGCGCGCCGTGAGCACCGCGGTCTTGGCGTGAGTCCCTCTGACCGCGCTGGACAGCAGCTGCGGCGAGGCCTTGGAGCTGGAGGCGGTGAACTGGAAATCCTGGAATGTCACCTTGCCCGCTCCGGCTCCGCCGCCGGTTGCGTGGGCGGTGCTGTTGGTGGCTCCCCAGCTCCAGCTGGTGAGCTCGATCTCGCCTTTGTGCTTGGAGTCCTGCGACTCGCCCAAGATCCCGTCGATCTTCAAGAAGTAATCAACCGCTGCCATCAGCCGCCTCCTGGAATGGTGAGATCGAAGTTGAACACTGCGGTTCCATTGCCGCCGAGCTCGATTGGTCGCTGGATCGCTTCGTACGTGCCGGTCGCGCCGGCGTAACGGCCTGTACCAGCGAGGATCACGAAGCGGCTCGCACCGCTCACGTACCACGTGCCTGATCCCACCAGCGTCCCATCGACGAGGTTGAAGTGGTGGGTCTCGACGTAGCTGGCCGCCGAATCACCGGCGCCGTGCGGTGCGCCGACGAAGACGGACGTGGCGTAGAACTCGCCGTGCTTCTGGCCATCCGTGCCAAGCAGCTCGCCTGTGATCGCGTGCTGTGCACCCGACGCCGGGAGCTCCCCGCGAGTCATTCCCAGCACGCGCCAAGAACGCCCCGCAAGCGTCATCCGCTGTGCACCGTTTGTCACGCCAGGTCTGGCGCCGGCCACGCCGGCTGCGATGCCGCCGGCAAGCGCGGTTGCCCCGATGGCAACCCACTTCAGAACTGTTCGCCGATTTGGGTCTCGCACTGTTCCCATTCCGTTTCTCCCGACTGGGCGACTGCCTGTGTCCGGCCGTATGGTATGCGCCCGCCCCGCAATTTCAACCCACTTTCGCGCATCGACATCGTGCGACGATGGCGCTGATGTCGACGACCTCGCCGGCCGACGTTCCGGTCGCCGGGACGACCGATGTGATGTCGCGGCTCAGGCAAGCTCTCCAGGAGTCCGGCTACACGACCCAGGCGCTGCGCGGGCTGCTGCGCACTGATGGCGAGCTCGGGCTGCGGCCTCTGGACGCGCAGGTGTACGAGCGGCGCACGCGCGGCGGTTCTCGCCTGGCGACAGTGGTTCGACTGTTCGCGCTCGGCATGGCGGTGAGCGAAGGCGAAATGGTGTCAGCTCTCGATCCGGTGGCTCTCGGCGAGCTCGTCGACATGGGGCTGGTCACTGTCGACGCCGCACAAGTGCTACCGGTGGTTCGGCTCGTCGTCCACGGCGACTACTTCATCGCCCACGACCTTCCCGACCGCGGCGGAGCGAACCATGTCCCGGGCATCAGCCGGCCAACGACACTTCTGGCCGGGCTCGCGGTTAGAGAGCAGGTCCAGAAGATGCTCGACCTGGGTTCCGGAAATGGCATCCAGGGACTGCTGGCCGCGCGCCACAGCGGTCGCGTCGTCTGCACCGACATCAATCCGCGCGCGCTGGCGTACGCGCGATTCAACGCCGCGCTAAATGGCATCGAGAATCTCGAGACACGCCTGGGCAGCCTCTACGAGCCGGTCGCCGATGAGCGGTTCGGACTGATCCTGGCCAATCCGCCGTACGTGATCTCGCCAGAGTCGAGCCTGGCCTATCGCGACAGCGGTCGGCGCCCAGGCGAGTTCTGCTGTGAGGTGGTAATGGGCGCCGGTGACCATCTCGACCAGGACGGTTTCGCCCAGGTCCTCGTGAGCTGGCCGATGGCTGCCGGCCGGCGATGGGACGAGCCGCTTCGAGCGTGGCTTCCCTCAGGCGTCGATGCATGGCTCCTCCACTACCAGACTGAAGACCCGCTTACCCACACGTCCAGGTGGAACCAGCCCCTCGATGACACAGGAATCCGCAATCGCGAGCTGGTCCTGGACGAATGGCTCCGCTACTACAAGGAGGAAGGTGTCGACGCGATCGGCTTTGGCGCGCTGTTCCTTCACAGCCGTCCCGGCGGCGGAAGCGTATTTGTGTCAGAGGGGCGAAGTGGAGTGGCGGGCGCCGGCCGCCAGGTGCAGCGCGTCTTCGCTGCGATCGCGGCT
>DATEGL010000228.1:0-4619 GCA_035280145.1 Candidatus Dormiibacterota bacterium
CGGCGCTTCTTCAGCTCGGTGTCGGGGATTTCCACTTTCCTCTTCGTCTTGAGGTTGAAAAACTCCACTGCAGCCTCCTTCGAATTGAACTGGACGCCGACCCACAATACCCTTTCACGCTCCCCGCGCGCCGGAGGCCCCGGGCGAGCTATAGCCGGCAGGTACCACCGACCGCCGGGCGCGAGCGCGATGGACGAGCTCTTCACGCGCTCGTACTCCGAGCCGCTGTTCGTCTCGTCGGGGCCGACTGCAGGACGTACGCTGGAACTGCCAATGGCAGAGAACGCCTTCGCGGCGGCTCTGTTCGAAGATCTGCCGCCGCGTTACGACCGCCTGCTCGAGGTTCTCACTCTCGGCCAGAACCGGCGGTGGCGGGGCGAGCTGGTACGCCACATCGCCCGCTCCAGGCCCCGCAAGATTCTGGACGTCGCAACCGGCACGGCCGGCCTGGCGATTGCTCTGGCTGGCGCGACTGACGCGAACATCGTCGGCGTCGACATCAGCGAGCCGATGCTGGAGCGCGGTCGTGCGCGCGTCTACAAGGCAAACCTCGATCAGCGCATCCGGCTCGAGAATGCGAGAGCCGAGGAGCTGCCGTTTCCTGACAGCTCGTTCGATGCCGTGACCTTCACGTATCTGCTGCGGTACGTGGCCGAACCTGGCGCGACCCTCCGCGAGCTCGCCCGCGTGCTGCGCCCCGCCGGTTTCATGGCAAGTCTCGACTTTCACGTCCCGCCGAATCCCGTCTGGCATACGGCCTGGCAGCTGTACACGCGAGGGTTGATGCCGGCGGCTGGACGCCTCCTCGGCGGAAAGGCCTGGTGGAATGCCGGCCGGTTCCTCGGCCCGAACATCGAGTCCTTTCACGCCCGCTGGCCCGACTACCGGCTGTTCGAAGCTTGGCGAGAGGCCGGCATGGTCGACGTCGAGGACCGGGTCATGAGCCTCGGTGGCGGCCTGGTGATGTGGGGCCGCAAGCACCATGCCTGAGCAGACTTCTCTCGCGCCCGCTTACTACGCGACACGCTCGCATGGATGGCGGCGCGACGTGTGGGCGGTGCTGCACCCGCCCTACACCGCGTGGCACCTGTCGTACGTGGTCATCGGTGCAAGCCTCGCGCCGCGGCTCGACTTAGTGCGCCTGGCCGCCACGCTGCTCGCCTTCTTCCTGGCCGTCGGCATCTCCGCGCACGCGCTCGACGAGCTGCGCGGGCGGCCGCTGCGGACCGAGCTGCCTGGCCGGGTGCTGTGGACGGCCGCGATCGTCGGTTTGACGGGTGCGGTCGTCCTGGGCCTGGCCGGCGTCTCGAAGGTCGGCGTGGGGCTCCTGCCGTTCATCGCCGCCGGAGTTCTGTTCGTCTTCGCGTACAACCTCGAGCTGCTCGGCGGGCGGCTCCACGGTGACTTCTGGTTCGCGCTTTCGTGGGGAGCCTTCCCACTGCTGACCGCCTACTTTGCCCAGACCGGCCGCCTTTCGTTGGGCGCGGTCGCCGTGGCGGCCGCGGCTTACGCGATGTCATACGGCCAGAGGGCTCTGAGCACGCCCGCGCGACTGCTGCGACGCAAGACACGCGAGGTCAGCGGAAAATTGACTCTTCTGGACGGCTCAGAGACCAACCTCGACGAGCCATACCTGCTTCGGCCGTTGGAGCTCGCGCTTAAGGCCTTCTCCTGGGCGGTGGTGATGCTCGCGATCGGCCTGGCCGCAAGCCGGATCCTCTAGACCGGGAACACTCCGTGCTTGCGGTCGACCCGTGCTACCTGGCGTGTTGAGTAGGCGCGGAATCGCTTGATCAGCGCCTCACGCAGGTCCTCTGGCTCCACGACATCGTCGACGATCAGGTTGGACGCCAACTTGTAGAGGTCGACGTCCTCTCGGTACTCGTCCTCGAGCTCTTTGCGACGCGCTTCTCTCTCCGTCTCGGGCAGGTCCGCGAGCTTGTTGAAGAAGACCGCGTTGATGGCAGGTTCCGGGCCCATGACCGCGATCTGCGCCGTGGGCAGCGCGATGACGGAGTCGGGATCGAACGCCGGCCCTGCCATGGCGTAAAGACCTGCTCCGTACGCCTTGCGCACGATGACCGAAATCTTCGGCACCGTCGCTTCGGAAACTGCGCTGATCATCTTCGCCCCGTGGCGGATGATGCCGCGCTTCTCGACGTCTGTCCCGATCATGAAGCCGGGCACGTCAGCCAGGAGGAGAAGCGGGATCTCGAACGCATCGCAAAGCCAGATGAAGCGCGCCGCCTTGTCCGCGGAATCGTTGAACAGCACACCGCCCTTCTGCATTGGCTGGTTTGCCACGATGCCTACCGGATGGCCGTCGAGGCGTGCGAATCCGACCAGCAGCTCCTTGGCGAAGAGCTTCTTGATCTCCAGCCACGATTCATCGTCAACGATCGCGTCGATGACCTTGCGCATGTCGTAGCCACGGTTGGGTTCGGCCGGGATGAGCTCGCGGATCGGCCTGGCGCTCGCGCGCGGCGGTTTCGGGTCGCAGCTCAATGGTTTGTCGCCCGATCGCTGCGGCATGTATCGGAAGTACGCCCTCGCGAAATCGATTGCCTCGGCGTCGCTCGCCACCAGTGCGTCGCCGAGACCGCTTTCAGTGTTGTGCATGCGCGCGCCGCCGAGCTCCTCGAGGGTGACTTTCTCGCCCACGACGACCTCGACCATGCGCGGCGATCCGAGATACATCGACGCGTTGCCCTCGACCATCGCGACGACGTCGCAGAACGCGGGGATGTAGGCGCCTCCCGCCGCTGAAGGGCCGAACAGCATACAGATCTGCGGCACGACGCCGGACAGCTGTACCTCGTTGAAGAAGATCCGTCCCGCGTGCCGCCGGCCGGGGAACATTTCGATCTGGTCGGTGATGCGCGCGCCGGCGGAGTCGACCAGGTAGAACAGCGGCACGCGAGTGCGCTGGACGGTTTCCTGGATGCGCACGATCTTCTCAACCGTCCTCGCCCCCCAGCTTCCGGCTTTCACGGTGGGGTCGTTGGCCATGACAGCGACCTGGCGGCCCTCGATCGTGCCCAGCCCAGTTACCACGCCGTCGGCCGGCAGCTCGTCCGCCAGCGCGTTGGCGAAAAGCCCGTCCTCGATGAACGAGCCCTTGTCGAGCAGGAGGTCGAGGCGCTCGCGCGCCGTCAGCTTGCGCTGCTCACGCAGCTTGGGCAGATAGCGAGTCCCACCCTTGAGCGCCTTGTCGCGAAGCTGGCGCGAGCGCTCTGTCACCGCCCTTTGAAATCCGGCTCGCGCTTTTCGAAGAAGGCCTTGATGCCCTCGCGCGAATCCTCCGTCTGCGCGACCAGCAGGAACTGGCCGTGCAGATAGTGCAGGGCGGCGCGAAAGTCCATGTCCTGGTGCCTGTAGAAGGAGTCGCGGCCCAGGCGCATCGCGACCGGGGATTTCCTGGCCAGCGCTTGCGCGAACTCAGCGACAGTCGCGTCGAGCTGCTCGTGCGGCACCACGCGGTTGATCACGCCAAGCGACTGCAACTGCGTTGCGCTCCATCGGTCGCCGAGCATCTCCATCTCGAGCAGCACCTTGCGCGGGATGTTTCGCGAAAGGATGGCCTGGATCATCATCGGCCAGATCCCGACGTTGATCTCCGGCGTGCCGAACGTCGCGGTGTCGACGGCGATCAACATGTCGCACGAGCAGGCAAGACCCAGGCCTCCGGCCAGGGCGTGCCCGTTGATGCGGCCTACGATCGGCTTGCCGAGCTCGGCCATCAGGATGAACAGGTCGACGAAGAGGTCGCGACTGCGGAACTTCTGGAGCCCGGTCATGTCCCCGTCGAAGCTCGACAGGTCGGCGCCCGCGCAGAACACTCGGCCCGCTCCGGTCAGGACGACCACCCGTACGTCTGACTCGTCCTTGCACCAGCGAAAGGCGGTCGTCAGGTCGCGGAGCATCGTCGCGGAAAGGGGATTGCGTTGTTGGGGACGGTTGAGGGTGACGGTCGCGATGTGGCCGTCGGTGGCCAGCAGAACCTGCTCGAGATCCGGCGTCGCGGCCACGGCGCTTAGCCTAGAACTCCGACCGCGATGGCGACGCCCACCATGATGAGGACCGCGCCGCCGAACTCCTCGCTCCACGCCTCCGCGCGCTTGCCGACGAAATGCCCGACCTCGAGGCCTACAAGCGACATGACGATGCTCACAACGCCGAAGGTCACCGCGGCCAGCCAGACGTCCACCGGGTAGACGGCGAGGGCAAACCCAACCGCCAGGTTGTCGAGGCTCAGGGCCAGGGCCGTGACGAGCAGGCTCTCGGTGCGGACGCTCCTGGGCATCTTGGACTTCTGCTCGACGTCGATGAATCGTGCCTGGATGATGGTGTAGGCGCCGGTCAGGACCAGGATGGCCCCGGCGACGTACTTGCCGTAGCTCCCGAAGAAGCCTTCGACGGAGTGGCCGACGATCAGCCCGATCGACGGCATCAACGCCTCGAAGAACCCGAAGGCGAGACCCACGCGGATCCGGGTGCGCACGTTGATCCCGCTGAGCCCGATCCCGATCGCCCCCGCGAAGTTGCTCAGCCCGACCGAGACGCTGACGAAGAGCAGGCTGAGGAGCGCGTGCACGGCTGGTAAGTCTGAGGCAGGCTAC
>DATEGL010000229.1:0-13953 GCA_035280145.1 Candidatus Dormiibacterota bacterium
GAGCATCCGCTTGCCCCAGCCGAGGATCACCTCTAGATCCTCGGTCGGAATCCGCCGCTGGGTCAGCTCGATCGCGGTCTCGAGCATCGAGAGTGTGAAGGACTTGATGCCGTAGCCGTAGATACCGAGGTTCTTCATCTCAGTCTCAGCGAGGCGCGCATCGACGTCGGCCTCGGGCGCATGGCGCTTCAGGAGATCTCGAAACTCGCCCTGCGTGACGTGATAGCGAATCTCGCTGTGCCACAGGGTGTCGTCACCGTCGAACCCCACAACCCTGACCGGCATGAGCCGATTATCCAGGCGGATACGTGCCCGGCGTCTTGATCGTCTCCCAGTGCCCGCCGCCGTCGACGCTCCTCTGAATACTGCCGCGCACCGTCGCGTAGCCGACCATGGCATCAGCGAAGACGACCTGCGGACTGGCGAAGACGAATGTGGAAGCGACTCCGGCAGCGTCCTGGTAGTAGGAGGTCCAGGTGTGCCACGACTTGCCGCCGTCGGTGGTCTCCTGGCCCAAGCCGTCGTTACCGATGAACAGCCACCGAGTCTCCTCGACCAGCACAGCAAGGCGGTACGGATCTACCGCCACCGTCGCCGCGTATGACCACGTGGCGCCTGCATCCGTGGAGCGAAACACGTACTGGGAGCCCGCTGGGCTTTCGGCTGTCGCCAGGAGCGTGGCGCCGAATCGCCTGATCACGAGCACCTGCAGGGAGTTGCCGCCGCCCGCGATGAAGCAGTCAGGTGGATCCGGCAATTTGGACTGTGACAAGGTCACGCCTCCGTCCGTGGTCCGGCTGATGATCGGCCTCCGGGCTGTGTCGTGGCCCGCGACAAATCCGTTAGCGGCGTCAAGGACAACCGTGTAATCCTTGCACTGATCGAACGTCAATCCGGTGGGGCCGTTCGACTGGTCGGAGACTGAATAGATGAGCTGCCAGGCCGCGGCACCATCAGACGTACGCCACAGCTGGGCGCCGGCCCGCTGGCACTGCGTCCCCGGCAGGCCCGGGAAAAGAGCCCAGCCAAATTTGTCGTCGACGAAAGAGATGACCGGATTGCCGCCGCCACCGCGATAGGGCACCCACGTTCGCTGCTGCCAGGTTGCGCCCTGATCGCTCGAACGAAAAAGTAATCGCCTTGCACCAGCACCCACACCACGTTTGCAGACGGCGTCGACAGCTGGACATCGGTGGGCAGCGAGATCGGTTCGGTGGTGGGGCTCGGCGTGGGCGCGACCGGCTGGAGTGCCGAGCAAGACCCAATGCGATCCGCCGTCGAGGGTGCGCTGCAGAGCTACCCCGGCCGTGGCGTAGCCGACGTTGGCGTCCGCGAACAAGAGCCACCCGCCGGCGGAGGTGTCACCGCCCAGGTTCGTGTCGAAGGGATGAAACTGCTGGCCACCGTTGACCGACTCGTCCATTCGGTGGGGCGGCACAACCCCGAGCCAACGTGACTCAGTCACGATCGCCATGTCGCGCGATCCGACCGACCGCCGGCCTTCGAGTACCTGCGGGCGCAGGTGGAGGCCAACCTGACGCCGCTACCGAATCCCGGCAGGCCCTAAGCCGTCGTGCGGAGCCACGCCGGCAGCGGGTGCATGCGTGTGGCCCGCAACCCCTCGAGCGCATCGGAAGCCGAAGACCTATGAAGCCTTGAAAAAGAAAGGCACATGAGCGAGCCCCGCGCCGCGCGGATCAGCAACGCGCAGGCCAAGAAGAGCACATACGAAGAGTCGATCAGGCCCCTCCGGCCCAATGGGCCACCTCCTTTTGAGTGGGGAGGAGTTAGCCCCATGATTAGGAGGTGCACACGGTTCGGCTCGAGTCCGTCCGCCGCAAGTCTGGCGGGCGGATTCATCTGACCCCAAGGGTTCCCAGGTCAGGACCAGTCACCACGCTGTGCGGCCAGACGCTGGACGACGGCTCTTACGCTTCGGTCAGCCGCGAGGCGGACTGCGCCAACTGCATTCGGCGCTCCCATGACCAGGCTCGCATCTCGGGTGCGTTCTTTGCCCAGGAAGAGGGCTCGGAGCTGCTGCGTCTGTCTCTTGAGCAGGCCCAGGCACGGCCGCGCAAACCCGACCTTCGCGTCCTGCGCCATCCAGCGGAGAAAGAGAAGCCCGTCGTCTGGCCGGCCCTGAAGCCGCCGCCTGAAACGATTCCCGAGCAGCTCGGCGAATTGGTGACCCGCGGTTTCAAGCCGTCAGGTGAAGGCGTCTGGCGCAGCCCGCTCGGCGTGATCGTGCGGCTGCGCAAACACGGAAAGGATTGGAGATTCGAGGAGCTGGTCTTCGAAGGCAACCTCGTGGCGACGCGCACGCCCAATGGGGTGAAGATCAAGGCCGGCGATGTCGAGGTCACGCCGTCAGGTGACGGCTTCGACGTCCACATCAAGAAGAAGTAGGGGCCAGCCGTGACCGGCCCCATGGGTATCAGCTACTGCGCTTTGCTGGCGAACTCGTTGGTGTAGGTCTTCGAAATATCGACCGACGCACCCTTCATCTCGTTTACGTACTTGAGCTCGATGTCGAGGGCGTTCTGCGCCCCGGCCGCCGGCATCTTGCCGTCAGCAATGAAGGAATCCTTCTGGGCGTCGAGAGCCGCGACGTACGTGTCCTTATCAGGCTGGACGTAGTCGGCAGGCATCTTCTCGGTGATCTCGCCCGCGGTGTGCGACTTCATCCACTTGAGCGTCTTGACGTAGGCCTTGACCAACCGCTGGACGACGCTCTTGTGCTTGTTGACGTAGTCCTGGGTCATGAAGATGCCGATGAACGGATAGTCGGCGCCGAGAGCCGCTCGCGTCGTTGCCGGCGTGCGAAGGTCGACCATCACCTTGCCGACCCCCTGCTTGAGCGCGATGGAGATCGTCGGCTCGGTGGTCATACCGGCGTCAATCTGACCGTTCTTCATTGCGGCGATGAACGTGCTCCCAGCTCCCGCCTTTATGAAGCTGACATCGCTTTCGGGAACACTGCTCCGGCCCAGCAGCGCACGGCTGATCGTGTGCGTGCCAGAGCCGATCGACGTGACTCCCAGCTTTGCCTTCGGTTGGAGTCCCTTGAAATCGGCGAATGACTTGAACTTGTCCGCCTTGCCAGCGGCAACCACCTCGGCTTCACCGGGCGCGATCTGGAACTGCACCACCTGGACCAGGAACTTGCCCTTGGATTGCAGCTCCAACACATGGCTGTAGGAGCCAGATCCTCCGTCGACATTGCCCGCCACGACCTCGTCCGACGTCTCCTGTCCAGAGCCCTCGTCGACCAACTTCACATCGAGGTTCTGTTCTTTGTAGTACCCGAGGATCTCAGTCAACTTGTTCGGCAGGTAGATCTGCTTGCTAAGCCCGCCGACCATGATGGTCAGGCTGGCCGGGCTGTTGTCCGCTGCCGGAGGTGTGGCGGTGCTGCCACACGCCGTCACGACCAACGAGGCCGCCATCACCGAAAAGATCGAGCGCCTGAATAACGTCATTCGCATACCTCCTCCCAATTTGAACTCGCTTAGATCTGGACCTCGCTCCCTAATGCGGGTGGCCGCCACCGGACGATCCGGTTCTCAAGCGCGGTGAAGAGCGCTTCCGCGAGCAGGGCCATGGCGGCGAGCAGCACCATCCCCGCAAAAACACCGTTCGTGTTGAAGTTCCCCTGCGCGCTGTAAATCAGCTCTCCGACACCCGCAGTCGCGCCGAAGAGCTCCCCCACGATCGCACCTACCAGCGCGAGCCCGAAACTGATGTGAAGGCTGGCCAGGATCCAGCTGAGTGCTGAAGGAATGATCACTTCGACCGTCAGACGGCGGTCGTCAGCGCCAAGAATGCGAGCGTTGGCGATGAGGTTGCGATCAACCTCTCGCACGCCCTGAAAGGCGTTGAAGAAGACGACGAAGAAGACAAGCACCGACGCAGTCGCAATCTTCGATTTGAGGTCGAGACCCAGCGAGATTGCGAACAGGGCCCCGAGGACCACACGCGGAATCGCGTTGGCCGCCTTGATGTAGACGGAAAAGACTTCCGCGAGAAGCCTGATGCGGCCGAGCACAACGCCGAAGATCACGCCGAGTATCGAGCCGACGAGAAATCCTCCGACGGTCTCTTCCATCGTGACCACGACCTGCTCCCAGAGCGGGCCCAGTGCCGTGCCTTCCGTAATCCAGATCCACAGTTGTCGCGCGATGCCCGAAGGCTGGCCGTAGAAGAACTTGTCGACGATGCCGACCCGTGTCGTCAGCTCCCAGGCTCCGATCGCGACTACTGCGACCAGGATGCGCAGACCGACGACTTTGAGCTGATGGCGTCGGTGGGCGCGTGTCCTCCGCGTGGTCAGGTCAGTGACCTTTGCGGGAGCGGCCTCATGTGCGCTTGTCGGCGCCATCAATTCAAGCTGCGCCAATTCGTTTCTGCCGCTCGTAGCTCACCAGGACTTCATCGCGCAGGTCGTTCCAGATCTCTTCGTAGATCTGCGAGAACTTCGGCTGGAAGCGAATCTCGGCGACGTTGCGAGGTCGAGGCAGGTCGACCCTGTAGTTGCTCTTCACCGTGCCGGGGCCGGCGGTGATGACGAACACGCGGTCGCTGAGCGAGATCGCCTCCTCGAGGTCGTGTGTGACGAACACGACCGTGGTGGGGCTCGCCGACCAAAGGCCCAGTAGCTCGTTCTCCATCAGGTTGCGGGTCTGCACGTCGAGCGCGCTGAACGGCTCGTCCATGAGCAGGATCCGCGGCCCGTTGATCAGGCTCTGCGCGAGCGCGACGCGCTTGCGCATCCCACCGGACAGCTGGTAGGGATACCGGTCCTCGAAGCCGGCGAGACCGACGCGAGCGATCCATTGGCGCGCGCGGTCGCGGGCTTCTCGTTTCGGCGTGCCGTGGTATCTGGGTCCGGCGGCGACATTCTCGAGCACGGTCTTCCAGGGGAAGACCGCGTCTGTCTGGAAGACATAACCGACGCCGTCGATGATCCCGGCCACCGGGGTGCCGTCCACCAACACCTCGCCCTCACTCACGGGCTCGAGACCGGAGATCAGCGCGAGGGTGGTCGATTTGCCGCATCCGGTGGGGCCGACCACAGAGCAGAACTCACCGGCCTCGACCGTCATGTTCAGGTCGCGCAGGGCAGTGAAGACGGCGCTGGAAGGGGTCAGGAACCGCTTCGTGACACCGCGCAGCTGAATGGCTGACTTCATCACAAGGCACTGTGCGGTGCACATGAACGCCGTTCAAGGCATGCGATCGTTGTGGCCTTTTTGGTCGTTTTGGTCGACGGGGCGCCTCGCGGACTCGTACTACCATCACAAGTCAGCGTGAGGACTCGCCTGCCGCTCGCTTACCAGATCCTGGCCTTCCAGGTCGCGATCATCCTGCTGGCAGCCCTGATCGGTGCGGCGGCTGCCGTCTGGCAAGCGAGCCAGGAGCTCGACCGGCAGTCGGAGCAGCGCTCGCTTGCGATCGCCGAATCCGTGGCCAGCAACGATTCCATCCAGCAGGCGGTGCTCGCCGGCGATCCCGACGGAGCGATCCAGCGCACCGCGGAGACGATCAGGCACTCGACCGGCGCGAGCTACGTGGTGGTGACGGACGCGCGAGGCAACCGCTACTCCCACCCCAACCCTGCGCTTATCGGCAAGCCGGTCGACGAAGACCCCAGCGCCGTCCTGGCGGGACATACGTGGGTGGGTGTGCAGCGCGGCACGCTGGGCGTTTCCGCGCGCGGTAAGGCGCCGATCTTCTACCGGGGGCATGTGATCGGAATGGTGTCGGTGGGATACCTCGAGTCGCCGCTCGCCCAGCGCCTGCTGGGTGAGCTGCCTGGTTTCGTGACGACGCTGCTGCCGTCGCTCGCGATCGGCGTCATCGCGTCATGGCTGCTGGCCTGGCGCTTGAAGCGCCAGACCTTCGGCCTCGAGCCATACGAGATAGCTGGCCTGCTGGAGGAGCGCGAAGCGAGCCTGCAAAACATCCACGAAGGCGCGATCGCGACCGACCGCGACGGTACCATCACGCTCGCCAACGAGGAGGCGAGACGCCTGCTTTCGCTTCCAGCCGACTGCGTCGGCCGCAAGGTCACGCAAGTGCTGCCGCAGGGCCGATTGCTCAAATTCCTGTCCGGCGGCTTGAAAGACGAGGACGAGGTGCTGCTGGCGGGCGACCGCGTGCTGGTCGCCAGCCGGCGCGCGATCCTGGTCCGCGGACGCGAGATCGGACATGTGGCGACGCTGCGCGATACCACGGAGCTGGCAAGTCTCGCCCGCGGTCTGGGGGTTGACAGCCTGACCGATGCGCTCCGGGCGCAGGCCCACGAGTACGCGAACCGGCTCCACACCATCGCGGGCCTGCTGCAGGTCGGGCGCATCGAGGACGCGACGAAGCTCATCGCCCAGACCTCGGGCGTGCACCAGGAGCTGACCGAGTCGCTGCTCGAGCGGGTCGGCGATCCGGTGCTGGGATCGCTCCTGCTCGCGAAGGCGGCGGTCGCCTCCGAACGCGGCATCGAGCTGCGGGTCAGCGATGACACGATGATGACCCGCAGCGCGCTCGCCAGCGAAGACCTCATCACTTTGCTGGGCAACCTCATCGACAATGCGCTCGACGCGGCGGCGGTAACGCCCGGCGGCGAGCGCTGGGTCAGCGTATCGGTGACCGAGAGCGACAGCGACCTCGTCATCCGCGTGCACGATTCGGGGCGGGGCATCGCGGCAGGTGTGGACGGCCAGATCTTCCAGGAAGGCTTCAGCACCAAAGCCGGGCCGGATCGCAAGAGACGTGGCTTTGGCCTCGCCTTGGTCCGCCAGGTCGCACAGCGCAACGGCGGCGAGGTCAGCGTGGCGAACGACGGCGGCGCGCGGTTCATTGTGCGTGTGCCGTTGAAGGTGGCGGCAAGCCGGTGATCCGCACGCTCGTCGTCGACGACGACTACCGAGTTGCCGAGCTCCACTGCACGTACGTGGAGAGGGTTCCAGGATTCCAGGTCGCGGGCCACGCACATACCGGCAGCGATGCGTTGGCCGAGGTTGACCAGCTGCGGCCCGACCTCGTCCTGCTCGACATCTACCTTCCCGACATGTCGGGGCTCGAGGTGCTGCAGCAACTTCGCGAGGAGGAGAAGACGCCTGTCGACGTCATCGCGATCACGGCGGCACGCGATGTCGACAGCCTCCGCGCTGCGATGCGCGGCGGCGTCGTCCACTACCTGATCAAGCCGTTTCTTTTCCCGACGTTCGAGGAAAAGCTGCTGTCGTACGCGGTGGCCCGAGACCGCATGCGCCGGCTGGGGACCGCCGAGCAAGGCGACGTCGACCGCATCTTTGGCGCGCTGCGCACGGGGCCCGTCGACTCGCTGCCCAAGGGGTTGTCCGATGCCACCCTCGACCTAGTCGTGCAGGCGCTCGCTCTGTCCCAGTCGGGACTACCGGCCGCCACGGTCGCGGAGCAGGCCGGGGTCAGCCGCGTCACGGCGCGCCGCTACCTCGACCATCTGTGCCAGCTGGGCCGGGCTGAGCTGACGATGCGGTACGGGACTCCGGGAAGGCCCGAGCACCGGTACCGGCTGGTCAGGAGCGCAGTGCGAGACTAGCGCCGGGGCAAATGCCGTTCTTCAGCCGACAAACCATCCAAACACGTTCTATGCTGCGTGGAGATGACCGGGGACATGGAGCGCGCCCTGGGCGCCCTCAAGGACTTCACCCGCCGCGACATCCTTCTCCGGTTCTATGCGGATCGCAAGCCGCGCACTGTGGAGGACGTTGCCGGCGAAGCCGGTGTTCATCGCTCAGTGGCCTTCGAACATCTCGAACGCCTGGTGGCACTGGGCTACCTTGAGGTCGCCCACCGCCGCGGTTTTCCTGGCAAGCCCGCCAAGATCTACAAGCTCACCGGCGGACCCGTCCAGATCAGCCACCCGATGCGCCGCTACGACATCGTGGCCGAGTCGTTGGGCCGGGCGTTCGACGAGCTCGGAGATGTAGGTAGCCATGCAGTCAGGCGGGCGGGCCGTAACTTTGGCGCGTCGATCGCGCAGCCCGGCGCGAAGACGGTCATGAAAGCGCTCGAGCCGATGCTCGAGATGGGCGCCGAGTACGAGACCGCCCGCGATGGCATCGTTGAATGTACCAACTGCCTGTTTGCGGAGGTTTGCCGGCGAGCCCCAGTGATCTGCCGCTTCCACGCCGGAATCATCGAAGGCTTGCTCATAAACACGGAGCTGAATGTCAGCGTGAAGGCGCTCGGTTTCCGTGATCCGTACGGGTGCGCGTACATGGTCCAGGAAAACGTGCTGGGGGAAGATCTCGAGGAGCGCCGCGTAGCCGAGCGCTAGCCGCGCTTATATCTTTGCCAGGTGAGGCTCGTCGCCGAGTCGTTCGCCTGGCCGTTTCGGGGGTCGTGGCGGACGGTCTGGGCGACGGGTCTCGTCGCCGTCCTCTTTCTTCCAGTGCTTTTCATCCCGCTGCTCGGCTACGCCGTCGCAGCGACGCGTGCCGCGGAAGACGATCCCGGCGGCGGTCCGCCTGCCTGGCCGCTCACGTCGCGCTTGCTGATCGACGGGGTGTGGACGTCGATCGCGGTCCTGCTGACACTGCTGCCCTTCGCATTGCTGCTCAACCCGCTGGCGGCGCTACTCCACAACGCGGCACTCGGCGAGCCGTACGCGCACGTGACTGCGTTGTTCGTCACTGCTCTTCCTTGGGGGCTGCTGGCGCTGGTGCACATGCCGCACGCAACGGCCGCGTTTGCGGCCAGCGCCCGACCAAGCGATCTGTTCGACATGGGCGGCTCGCTGCGCGCTGTGCGCCGGGACTTCACCACGTGGAATGTCGTGGCCGCCGCGATCGTGACCGGATGGGCGATCGGGCTCGCGTGCGTGGGTTTGCTTTGCGTCGGAATCGTGCCCGGCCTTTTCTACGCCATCCTTGTGAGCGCACATGCCTCCGCGGCGCTCCACGTCCCGGATTCGCATCCACCCGCTCGGTGAAGCCGCGCTTCTCGCCGAGCTCAGCTCACGTCTCGACACCGCGATCAACACGCGCGCGATCGCGCTTGCCGCGGCGCTGAAGAAGAGGCGAGACGTCAGGCAGGCAATCGCCGGCGCGGCCAGCGTCACGGTGCAGTTCGACCCAGACCAGATCACGCATGAGGCCATGGCAGCCTCCATCCGCCGGCTCGCGGGCAAGCGCCCGCCGATTGAGGAGCCGGGGCGGTTGCACCGGATCCCCGTGGTTTACGACGGGCCCGACCTGGAGGCGACTGCGACCGCCTTGAACATATCGGTCCAGCGGTTGATCGAGCTGCACGCCCGGCCGATCTACCGCGCCTTCCTGGTCGGCTTCGTGCCGGGATGGGCGTACCTCGGGCCGCTTCCCGACGAGCTCGTCCTGCCTCGGCGATCAGAACCTCGGACCCAGGTGGCGGCCGGCTCGGTGGCAATCGCCGGACAGATGACGGGCGTGTATCCGCTGACCACGCCAGGCGGATGGCACCTCATCGGGCGGACGTCGGTGAAGCTCTTCCTCCCCGACTCGGATCCACCGTCGCTATTCCGCGCCGGCGACCGAGTCAAGTTCTTTCCCGTCGGCCAGTGACCGAAGTGCTGCGAGTCGTGCGACCCGGCCTGTTCACCACCATCCAGGACCTGGGCCGCCCGCACGTCATCGCGTCAGGTGTCCCGCCCGGTGGAGCGATGGACCGCTTCGCGCATTCGGCGGCGAACATGCTCGTGGGCAATGACCGCGGAGCGGCGACCCTCGAATGCACGCTGACCGGGCCGACCCTGGGCATCGAGGGCCCATTCGTGATCGCGGTCACCGGCGCCGATCTCGGTGTCCGCGTGAACGGCGACCCGGCGCCGTCCTGGACGGCCATTGAGCTGCGCCAGGCAGATGAGCTGTCGTTCGCGGGAAGGCGAGCGGGAGCGCGTGCCTACATCGCCGTCGCCGGTGGCATTCTCGGCGATCGCTGGCTCGGCTCGATGTCGACTTACGTCACCGCCGCTCGCGGCGGCATGCACGGCAGACCGCTCGTGGCAGGCGACGTGATCGTGTGCGGCGAGCCGCAGTCGCCGCCGGTGATCGGCGATAGCATCGCACCGCCGCCCTACGCCGACCACACGCTGAAAGTCATCGAGGGTCCGCACTTCGATCGGCTCGCGCCCGCCGCGCGCGAAGCGCTGTTCAGCTCAGGGTTTCGCGTGAGCTCGCGGTCGGATCGGATGGGTTACCGGCTCGAGGGCCCCAACCTGGAAACGACCGCCGGTGAGGTGCTGTCCTTCGGCCTGGTCGCCGGCGTGGTGCAGCTGCCGCCGGGCGGCTGGCCCATCCTGTTGATGGCCGACCATCAGACCGCCGGTGGTTACCCGGTGGTGGCGACCGTCATCAGCGCGTCGATGCCGATCGCCGCGCAGCTCGCGCCAGGCGACGACATGCGGTTCGAACGGACTTCGATCGAAGCCGCGCTCGAGGCGCGTGCCGCTCAGCGGGCCGCGCTGGCCTCGACCATCTGATTGATCCAGCCGATGTGCTCCGCGTAGTGCTCGTACGTGTTGCCGGAGACCCAATCGACGACGGGACGGTTGTCGTCGTCGTCGCGCGGATCGTTCGGCTGGAAGTGGTTGTAGGGAAGCTGAAGCTCTTCATCGCTCATCGCGCCGAGCGTTTCCATCAGGGCCGCGTGCGCGGCGTGGAAGTAGGCCAGCGCCTCCTCCGGCGTCTTGTCACGATGGAGCGCCCACACCGCGGCGTTTACCGCGTCGGTTTCTTCCTGGACACCGGGCACTCCCATCGCAGAGCGCCTGTCCCGGCGGTCAAGCAAGGCCAGGAGCGAGTGCTCCCACGCCGCGATGTGCACGAGGTGATCCTTGACCGCCCAGCCGTCAGAGCCTGCGATGGACAGACCGCGCGCTCCCAGTGAGTCGACGAGGTTGTTCAGCTCGTTCCAGCTCTCTTCGATCCGCGCCGTGACGCTGTTGGTCACGCGTCGTCCGCGATGTTCTTGGCTTCTGAGATGACGGCATCGTAATCGGGCAGTCGCTGCTCGGGCGACGTGATCCAGGTCCATCGGATCACGCCTTCACGATCGATGATGAATATCGAGCGGCGCGCGATGCCGGAGTAGCCGGCCACGTCGTCGCGGCGAACGCCGTAGTCGGCAACCATCTTCCGCTCGAAATCCCCGATCAGGTCGAATGGCAGGCCACCCAGCTCCTTGGCGAAAGCCTGGTGAGAGTAGACCGAATCGACGCTGATGCCGTAAAGGCCGATGCCGTTGGCCACTGCCTCGTCGTTCCTGGACCGAAACTCGGTCAGCTCTGTCCTTCAACCACCCGTGAAATCGAGCACATAGAAAAGAAGGACGACAGCTCGGTGCTTCTGAAGCGCATCCGCCAGCGTCAGGTCCTGGCCGCTCGTTGTCGGCAGCTTGAACTCAGGTGCCCTTTCACCCACCTGCAGCACGCTAAGAACTCTAGAGCTTCTCCAGCACGTACCAGCCGGAGCGCGTGGCGCCGGTGATGGCGTAGCCGCGGGCGAGTGACCCGCCGAGTGCCTTCCGCACCGCGAGACGCCACTGGTGGGCAAGCTCAGGATCCGAGGCGCGCAGGACGACGATGTCTGGCGGCACCTGACATATAAGGACGCGAGCTTCCGACTCCGCGGCCACGGGCTCGACCTCGGGACCCACCGCGAGTATCGCGTGGCTGCCCCAGTCGCGCAGCTTTTCCACGTCAGGCTCGGACGCCAAGCCGGCCGCCGCCGCCTCGACTCGTTGCGAGTCGAGCCGCCACCGGATCAAAAGACGGTCCGACTGCTCGCTGACGTTGATGCCATCGCGCATCTCGCCGTAGAAATTGACGAGGTATTCGGGGGCTTCGGCGCCAAGCTTGCTGAGATTGAAGTAAGCATTGCGCCGAACCAGTGGATCGGTCGTCCACTCCATGACGTTCACGTCGCGCGCCAGGCACCATCGGCGCTGGTGCTGCTTCAGGTCGAAGCCGACGCCGCGTGCCTCGGTATCCGGCAGCACACCCAGGATGTGTGAGTGCATGTGCAGGTGGTGTGGCGGCGCGCCTCCCAGCCACCCCACCAGGCCGCCGATGAGGCGACCTTCCGCGAACGCCCCCGCGACGTAGTTCCCCGAATGCGCGAAGGCCTTCAGAATGTCAGAGCTGATCGGCGGATCGTCCGGCTGTCGGCCCCACACGTCAGCGAACAGGTCGGCCAGCCGGCGTAGGTCTTCCAGCTCGCTGAGCTCCGAGATCTCGGCTTTCACGCCAGCCCCAGGCGCCGCCCCACCAGCAGCGACCCACCGTGCACCACAAGGCCTGCGACGATCGCCGCCCCGAAGGCGATCGCGATTTCGGTGGTCAGCAGCAGCGCGAGGACGAGAAAGAAGGATCCGAAAGCGAACAGACCAAGGAGCAGACCGCGCAGCACTTCCACCGCGGCCGCGGATCCTTCGAGGCGATGCGCGAAGGCAGCCAGCAGCGCCCCGTATAAGGGGAACGGGGCAAGGAGCCCGGCCAATCGCGGACCCAGCAGCGGCGCGGCGGCAGTCAGCGCTACGACAAACGCCGTCGCCACCGCGATACGGGCGGGAATGTCCCAGGCCGGAAACCGCACCGGCTCCACACGTGGACCTGATCCCCTCGGCATCAGGAAGAGCGATACCACCAGCACCACGATCACCAGCGCGAACGTCCCAATCGGCGGAACGACGAACGTGTCGAGCAGCAGAGTCGCGACGCCAAATCCAGCTGCTGCCGACACCAGCGACGGCAACCATCTCTCGCGCTGCGCTGTCCACGAGTAGGCGAGGCAGAAAGCCGCCTGTGAGGCCGCGCCGGCCATGATGCCGGCTGCCGCCGCAGCGGCGAAGCTCGGTCCCGGATCGAGGGCCAGGAAGAAAGCGATGGGTCCTGACGTGAAGGGAATCCCTATCAGCCATCCACCCACGGCCGATCCCCAGCGGCGCCCCGCCAGGCTGGCCGCCCCGATCAGCACCGGCGTCAGCACCAGCTTCAGGGCGAGCGCTCCGGTGGCGCTCACCCGACGAGAGGGGCCGTCTCGATCCCGGCGCCTCGCAGCGCTTCGCGGACAGCGGCTGCCACCTGTCCGGCGCCTTTGGTGTCGCCGTGGATGCAGATCGTGTCGTACCGCCCGGACTGCGCGAGCGCCAGCGCCTGCTGGGCCGCCACCGGCGCCGTGAGCACCGCGCCGGCCTGGCCTCGTGGCGCAAGGCTGCCGCCGGGCAGCATCAGGCGGTCGGCAAAACCTTCGCGATATGCCGGTATACCTGCACGATGCGCTGCGGATTCAATCTCAAAACCAGGCTGACCCATCAGCCCGACGCCGTGTGTGCGGGCGACGCGCGCGAGGGCGTCGGCTGCGTCCGGATCGCGCTGGCAACGGTGGTAGAGCGCGCCATGCGGCTTGACGTAGGCGATGGGGACGACGGCGGCCAGCCCGGCGACCTGGAACGCGATCAGGGCTTCGATCTCGTCGGCGCCGATGGAACGGTCCACGCGACCGAAGCCGGCCCGGTCGTCGTATCCAGGGTGCGCCCCGACCTCGACGCCCAGCTTGCGGCACCGCCAAGCAGTGGCGATGGTGATGGACGCCGAACCCGCGTGCACCGCGCAGGCGACGTTCGCGCTGTCCACCTGCGCCAGCACCGCCTCATCTTCGTCCGCCCCTTCGCCGATGTCGGCGTTGAGGTTCACTGAGGTCGACCTGCTGGCCCAGAGCGGCTGGTCGGCCTCATTGGTGGGACGTGTGGCCGTGGAGCAGGTCGAGGGCGTGCGGAACGACGGGCAGCACCGCCTCGAGCGACTCGGTCGCCCCCTTCACGCTGCCCGGCACGTTGAGGACCAATGAGTGTCCTCGCACACCGGCGATGCCCCGGCTGAGCACCGCCATGGGCGTGCTGCCTGCGCCGGCGCGGCGCATGAGCTCGCCGATGCCGGGC
>DATEGL010000230.1:0-3486 GCA_035280145.1 Candidatus Dormiibacterota bacterium
AAGGTGGAGCTCGAGATCGCCCAGCTGCACTGCGCCTTATATGCTCCACGAAATGGCGACCGCAGCGATAAGGACCGCGAGCCTGACCAAGGACTACGGCTCGGGACGCGGCCTCTTCGACCTCGACCTCCAGGTCTCGGCTCAGGAAGTTTTCGGCTACCTCGGCCCGAATGGCGCGGGCAAGACCACGACCATCCGGCTTCTGATGGGGATGATCCGGCCGACGAGCGGCGCCGGCTACGTTTTCGGCCTCGACTGCGTGCGCGAATCAGTCGAGGTCAAGCGCAAGGTCGGATATCTGCCAGGCGACGTGCCCCAGTTCGGCAGCTTGCGCGGCAGCGAGATCGTCGCCTACCTGGGCGGAATGCGCGGTGGCGTCGATCACATCCACGTCCGGAAGCTTGCCGAACGATTCGATCTCGACCTCAACCGTCGCTATCGCGAGTATTCGAGCGGCAACAAGCAGAAGCTCGCGATCGTCCTTGCATTCATGCACCGGCCCGACCTGCTCATCCTCGACGAGCCAACCAGCGACCTCGATCCTCTGAATCAGCAGGAGTTCTACGCCCTGCTTCGCGAGGCGCGCGGTGACGGCGCCACTGTTTTTCTTTCATCGCATCTGCTGCCGGAGGTGGAGAGGGTCTGTGACCGAGTCGGCATCATCCGGTCCGGCCGTCTGGTGCGTGTCGCGAACATCGGGGGCGAGGAACAAGGGCTCGAGCAGCTGTTCCTGAGCTACTTCGGAGAGCCGAAGCCAAAAGAGCTGTACCCGTGATTCCGGTCGCTTTCTTCTTGCGGCTCGGCCGCTGGGGGATCGCCGGCTTCTCGCTGATCTCGTTCGTTACGATCTACGTCCAGACGGCCGCTTACTACCAGATCGCCGGTCACTCCATTGGCGGGCGGGCCGCGTTTGGGCAATCCATCACCAACATCGCGGCTCACTTCACTGCCGTGTTTCCGCCTCCGGTTCGTCCCGACACTGTCGGCGGATACGTGGAGTGGCGTGGATTCCACGCCCTCGCGCTGCTGCTTTCCATATGGGCGCTCGTCTCCGGGACGGCCATGGTCCGGGCCGACGAAGAGCACGGAATCGTCGAGGCAGCGCTGGCGACCGGAATTCCGCGTGCGCGGGCTCTGGCGACGCACGCTGCAGGATTCGTGATCAGCGTGGCGATCGCTTCGGCGGCCGCGGGGGTGGCGCTCATCGTCGGCGTCAGCGTCGGTGGAGAGACCCCCGACATCCTCAACGTCCTCCAGGCCTCGCTCCTGATCGCGCTGCTGGCATCGAGCTGTTACGGCCTGGCGATGCTGGTCTCGCAGCTATTCGCAACGCGCGGCGCCACGGCAATCGCGGCCTCGTTGCTGCTTTCGCTCTTTCTCCTCGACAGCCTCAGTCGTGTCTACACGTCGCTGTCGACAGTTCGCTGGCTCTCGCCGTTTACCTATTACGACCAGAACACCGTCCTCCCGCCGGGCGGCACGTTCGATCGAGGCGCCGCGGTCGTGCTGTTCGCGATCTTCGCTGTCGCCACCACAGCAGCAGCCCTCGCCTTCAGTCGCCGCGACCTCGGCGCGCCACTATTGCCCATCCCCCGCCGGCGGCACATCGCGAGCCATGAGCCGTCAGACGCGTCGTGGTGGCCGGTTCCTGTGCTGCGCGAGCTTTACACGCGCCGCGTGGGTCTCCTTGTCTGGTGCGCCGGCGTTGCGGTGATGGCGTACGTGCTGGTTGGCGTGACGAGGCAGGCGCTGCAGCCGCTGCTGTCGCTCCCGACGCTCTTTCCCAATTTCAACGCGATGGTCCGCGGAAACGTCTACCCGGCGCTTCTGGACTTCACATGGTTCAACTTCGCGGAGCTGCTCTTCGCGGGGTTCGCGGTCACCCAGGTCGCGCGATGGGCGGCGGAAGACGCCGACGGCCGACTGGAGGCTGTCCTCAGTCAGCCGCGGTCGCGCGCAGGGGTGGTGGTCGAGAGGATGGCGGTGCTCGTCCTCGGCGCCACTCTCATCGCGGGCGTGAGCGGCGTCGCCATCTTCTTCGCATCTCAGTCGCAGGGCATCCCGCTGGACGCCACCAGGGTGGAAGCGGCATCGCTGATGCTCGTTCCGCTGGCGGCATTCTTCGCAGGCGCCGGCGCGCTGCTGTCCTCATGGAAGCCACGCGCAGCGGTCGGGGTGCTTGGAGGCTTCGCCTTTCTGAGCTTTCTCGACAGCGAGGTCGGTCCCATCCTGCGCTTCCCCGCGTGGCTGCAGGACCTGTCTCCTTTCAAGCTTTTTGGCACTCCTCTGGTGTCGGGCGTCGACAACCGAAACCTCGCCCTCATGCTGGCCATCGCCATCGCGGGCTTCGCAGGCTCGATACTTGCAATGCAGGGAAGGGACGTCGGCGCCTGACCTGCGCCCGCTTACGGAAAGTAGCCAACCACGGACTTAGGAGGTAAACTGCGTCGCCATGCCGCGATCGATGTGGAAAGGCGTGGTCTCTTTCGGAATGGTCTCGATCCCGATTCGTCTCTACAACGCGACGGAATCGTCAGCCAAGGTTTCGTTCCGTCAGCTCTGCCCGGATCACCACACCCCCATCTCCTACAAGCGCTGGTGCGCCGAGGGCGACCATGAGGTGCAGTACAGCGACATCCTGCGCGGCTATGAGGTCGGCAAGGACCGCTACGTCATCATCGACGACAAGGACCTGGACAACCTACCGCTGGCGACCGCGCACGCCATCGACATCTCGGAGTTCGTGCCTGTCGACGAGATCGAGCCAGGCCTGTATTTCGACAACGCCTACTACATCGAGCCTGAGGAGCTCGGCAAGAAGCCGTATCAGCTTCTTCGCCGCGCGCTCGAGGCAACGGGCAAGATGGCCATCGCGAAGATCGCACTGCGCGACAAGGAACACCTGGCGGCTCTGCACCCCAACGGCAAGGGCCTGATCATGAACACGCTGCATTGGCCCGACGAGATCCGCACGACCGAGGGCCTGAAGGGTCTCGAGGACACCGACGTGAAGATCAATCCAAAAGAGCTCGAGATGGCGAAGGCGCTCATCGAAAGCCTGGCCGACAGCTTCGACCCGGCTCGCTACAAGGACGAGTACCGCGAGGCTGTGATGAAGGTCGTGCGCGCCAAGGCTGAGGGCGAGGTCATCGAGGCTCCAGAGGCGCCGCAGCCGGCCAAGGTGATGGACCTGATGGAAGCGCTGCGTCAGTCGGTGGAGCAGGCGAAGAAGCAGCGTGCCGGCAAGGAGAAGCCGGCGGCCGAGGTCAAGAAGCGGCGTAAGGCTTCCTAGCCCCCCGCTCGCCTAATCTGGGCGAGGTGGATCAGCTCCAGATCGAGCTGGACAGCTTCCCCGACGAGGTGCGGCCGATGCAGGCCGCGTCGGCAGAGGCGCCCTTCAGCTCGGCGGAATACCTCTTCGAGGTGAAGTGGGACGGGCTGCGGTGCGTCCTGTTTCGCGACCCGGACGGCCACGTTCGGCTGCAG
>DATEGL010000231.1:0-2293 GCA_035280145.1 Candidatus Dormiibacterota bacterium
GGACCACATCGAGGAGGATGGTGTCGAGCTGTTCGAGGCGTGCCTGGAGCGCGGGCTCGAAGGCGTGGTTGCCAAGCACCAGCAGAGCCCTTACGTGCCTGGCCAGCGAAGCCCGTTCTGGCTCAAGGTCAAAGCCGTCAAATCGGACGACTTCGTCGTCATCGGCTGGACCGGAGAGACGCCGTTCGACGCCCTGGTTGTCGGCTTCTACGAGGAAGGCCGGCTGCTGCCGTGCGGCACGGTGGGCGGCGGGTACGACGACGACGCGACGCGCGCGCTGCGCGATCGCCTCGCGCAGCTCGCCTCTGAGGAATCCCCGCTCCAGCCGCCGCCGATCATGATGCGCCCGGTCAGCTGGGTGCGACCGGAGCTGGTGGTCAGCATCCGCTACTCGGAGTGGTCACCTGACGGCACGCTGCGCTTTCCGATCTTCAACGGCTTGCGACCTGAGGTCCATCCGGCGGAGGCGGTGCGCCATCGGCCGCGTGTGGTCATCACTGGCCACGTGCTTCCCGGGTCCGCCGCCTACGACCTCACGCGCTTTCCGTTTTGAGCTTCGACGTCGTTACCGGCGCCTTCGGTTTCACCGGCCGGTTCATCGCCCGACGGCTGATGGAGCTCGAGCGTCCCATCCGGACCCTGACCAATCACCCATCGCGGCCGGGCGCGGAGGACATCAAGGCTGATGTCGCGCCCTTGCAGTTCACCGACCGCGATGCGCTCGTCGAGTGCCTGCGCGGCGCGGATGTCCTTTACAACACGTACTGGCTCCGCTTTCGCCATGGTCGCTCTCACTTCGGCGAGGCGGTCGCCAACACCCGAGTGTTGCTCGGGGCGGCCCACGACGCGGGCGTGCGCAAGGTCGTGCACATCTCGGTCAGCAATCCGTCGGAAGACTCGCCGCTCGAGTACTACGCCGGCAAAGCGCGCGCCGAGCGCGCCGTGCGTGAGTCAGGCCTCGCGTGGGCGATCGTGCGCCCGACCCTGGTCTTCGGCCAGGGCGACATCCTGATCAACAACATCGCGTGGCTGCTGCGGCGCTTGCCACTGATAGGGATCCCTGGTCGAGGCGACTATCGCCTGCAGCCTGTGGCGGGTGAAGACGTCGCCGAGATCGCAACGTGGGCAGCGGAGCAGATCGACAATGTGACGGTCGACGCTGCGGGGCCGGACACGGTTTTCTACAGCGAGATGGTCGAGTCGATCGCCATCGCGGTCCATCGCCATCCGAGGTTTGTCTACATGTCACCGCGGATGTCGATGCTTGCGGTCCAGCTCATTGGACGGCTTGTCAAGGACGTAGTGCTGAACGAGCCGGAGCTCGAAGGGTTGATGCAGGAGCTGCTCGTCTCGCATGAGAGGCCGCGCGGCACACGAAGGCTCGACAACTGGCTTTTGTCCAACGCCGACACGGTGGGGCTCAGCTATGCGTCAGAGCTCGACCGGCACTGGCGTAAATAGCTCACTCGAACGGATTACACGAATGGATCTTGGACCAGCTCCGCGTCGAAGCCGCCACCCGGTCTTGCAGTCAGGCCGACCACCGAGAACCTGATCGGACCGCGCCACTCGGCCAGGGCGCGATATTCGGCCGCCGCAGCCATCAGGCTGCGCCGCTTGCGCGCGTTGACCGCCTCGATCGGTGTTCCGAACTGGAGGCTGGTGCGGGTCTTGACCTCGACGATGACGAGCTCTCCGCCGCGACGGCAGATGAGGTCGAGCTCACCGCGCCGTGCCGTAAATCCGGCGCCGACGACGGTGTAGCCGTGCGCTCTCAGCAGGTCTGCGGCGGCGCGCTCGCCGGCGCGCCCTAGCTCGAGAGCCCGGCCAGCTCGGAGACGCGAAACGGCGCCCAAGACGTCCTGTGAATCGGGCTTGGGCCGAGTCGACGGATCGCGGCGCGATGCGACGGAGTGGCGTAACCCTTGTGGTCGGCGAATCCCCAGCCGGGATAGAGGCGGTCGTACTCGATCATCGCCCTGTCCCGCGCGACCTTGGCCACGATGCTGGCGGCCATGATCGAGGCGCAAATCTTGTCGCCCCTCACGACAGCCATCTGCGGCAGGGGCGCGTCGGGAATGTCGAATGCATCGATCAGCAGGTACTCGGCTTTGACCTCGAGCCCCGCCACGGCGCCGGCGCTGGCGAGGATGCGGGCTCTGTAGAGACCCAGGCGGTCGACCTGTGTGTGGTCGACGGCACAGACGGAGACGGCGATGGCGCGCCGCCGGATGATCACGTCCACGCGGTCGCGCTCGTCCGCCGTCATGAGCTTGGAGTCATTGAGGCCGGG
>DATEGL010000232.1:0-4233 GCA_035280145.1 Candidatus Dormiibacterota bacterium
GACGGTCCGGCTCGGCTATCCGGTCGTCGAGGTGCCGATCCAGTTCGAGGACCGCATCGCCGGCGCCTCGAAGGTTTCGCAGGGAGAGATCAGGCGGGCGCTGTGGACGGTTCTACGGCTGAGCATGTCGCGATGAAGGAATCGACCCTACCTGTGCGGCCCGCGGCTCGAAGCGCGTCATTCCCATTCCTGGCGGAGTGGCGGCTCCCGCTGGTGATGGGACTCGTCCTCGCCGTGGTGACGACCGTTCCCTACGTCTACGCCTACGCGGTCCAACCCGCCGGCCACGTGTTCATGGGTTTCTTCTACCTGGGAGACGATGCGAACACCTACCTGGCCAAGATGCGACAGGGCTGGGAGGGCGCGTGGGCCTGGCAGAACCGCTACACGACCGAGTCGGGCCCGACCGCCTACCTGTTCATGTTCTGGATCGTGCTTGGCCACGTCGCGGCGGTGACCAACCTGCCCCTGATCGTCGTCTTCCATCTCGCGAGGATCGCGGCGGCTTTCGGCCTGATGGGAGCCGGGTGGCTTTTCATCCGCCACTTCATCGAGGACCGGACGGCCCGCCGCTTCGCGTTTTTCTTCCTGGCGGTCGGGCTTGGGATGGGCTACGTGATCCAGGCCCTCGGTCACCCGGTCATCTTCGGCAACCGGACCGACACCCTTGACTGGCGGATGCCTGAGCTCACTGCGTTCTACTCGGTGCTCGCGCTGCCGCACTTCGCATGGTCAGGGGTCTTCGCGGCCCTTGGAGTGGTGCTGACCTTGAAGGCGATCCAGCGCGGCAGCCTCGGCCTGGGTGTCGTTGCCGGCCTGGCCTGGCTGGGCCAGGCGTCGATCCACCCGCAGATGCCGATCCTGATGGGTGGCGCCACGGGCGTCGCCCTGCTGCTGCGCCCAGCGGCGCCGCGCGGTTGGGCGGCTGGGGCCATCGCATTCGCGATCCCGGCTCCCTACATCCTTTATTCGTACCTGGCGTTCGTCGGTAACCCCGAGGTCCAGCGCTGGACGTTCCACTCGAAGAATGCGCTGCCGCCCGAGAGCGTCAGCCTCTTCTTTGCTCTGGCGCCACAGCTTCTGCTGGCGGTGGCCGGGGTGCCGGGCGCGATCCGCAGGCGGAGTCGCGAGGACGTGTTCCTGCTCGCTTGGCTGGTCCTGCTTGCGGTGATCCTCTACCTACCCAACCCCGCCGGCGATCTGCGCCGCCGCTTCCTGGACGCTCTGTACCTTCCGCTCGTCGTGCTGGCCGCACGAGGTATGTACGACGCGATCTTGCCTCGCTTCCGCAGCCTGCGCGCGAGGCGCCTCATTCCTTTCTCTTATGTGGCGTTCGCGTCGATCGGCAGCGCGTTCCTCGTCCTGGCGCCTCTGGCGGTCGCCACGCAGCCCCAGTACACCGTCACCACCGGCATGTACGACGGGCTCAAATGGCTCGGCAGCCAACCCTCCGGGAATGTGCTGTGCATGCCGGGCGTGGGTCTCTACGTGCCCGCTTACAGCCCAGACACGGTTTACGTAGGCCATTACGACGAGACGTTCGACTACGCGAACAAGACGCAGACCGCCCTGAGCCTCCTCACCGGACAGTCCGACATCGCGCAGTTCGTCGGGACGAACCACATTCGCTACGTGGTATGGACGGCGGACCTGCAAACCCCGCCGCCGCCTGCGCTTGGGCCGCCGGCGTACGACAACCCGAACTTCAAGATCTGGAAGCTGTTCTAAGGGGGGTTCTCCTGCCAACCCGCAGCCAAGCCTCAGGGTTGGTGCGGTCCTCTGACGTAAATAACGGCGACTGAGTCCTGGTATGCCAGCGTCCAATCCGGCTGCGTGGCCAGGAGGTTCGGCAGCGGCGCGCCCTTGTTGTAGACGACGTAGTCGACGCCGTATTTGTCCAGGATCTGCTTCCAGTCCGGGTGGATGTCCTGCACGTGCTCGTACTCGTTGAGGAGCTGGTCACCCATCAGCGCCGCCTCACCGAAGATGAAAACCCGCCGGTTGGGCTGCGGATAGAAGCGGTAGGCGAGGTAGCCACCCCAACCGTACTGGTTGTACATGCGCGTGCCAACCTCGGGATGGGCGGCAAGCCAGTCCGCGGCGGCGACTGGATAGGTCTGGGCGTCCGTCGCCTGCTGCTTCGAGGTACTGAGGGTGGTGGCGACGCGAACGATGGTGATGCCCGCGATCAGGACCAGCACGATTGCCGTCGTCACGGCGAAGAGCCGGCGCGAGGACAGTTCGTATCGCCAGCCGCGGGATGACGCCATCTCCCGCCACCACTCGCCGTACGTGGTGACGAGCACCGGAGTCGTCGCCGCCACGAAAAGGGCGATGTTGCGAACGTTCTGGAGCGCGAGGCCTATCCCGAGCAACGCGAGGAAGAGGTCGTAGACCGTCGGTCGCTTGAGCGCGAAGCCGACGACGACCAGGAAGAGCATCGCCTCGAAGGGCCGCATCTCGACGTTGTGGAAGTTGGGCGACGCCCACTCGACAATCAGCCGCTGCTGGGCTTCGCTACCCTGCGTCTGGAAGGGGTAGGGATAGAGAGTCAGGAGGTGCGGCGTCGCGGCGACGGCGGCAACCGACAGAAGGCCGATGATCGCCAGCCGCCGGACGTGCATCTGGTGCGCTGGGTTGCCCTGGTTCCAGGCCCAGTTGAAGAGCTCTGCGGCTATGGCGACTCCTAGCCACGCGAAACCGACGACCCAGCCTCCGTGCAGGTTGGCCCAGAGGACCATCACCAGCGGGAAGTAGTTGATGGCGCGGCTGCGTCCGCTCAGGTAGGCGCGCAGCCAGTACAGCTCGAGACAGCTGAGGGCGAACGTGATCATCTGCGCCCGCGGTCCCCAGATCGGCGCACCGGCGACGGCGCCGATGGCGAGACCGACGCCTGCGAAGACAAACGGCTGGCGGCGTACCTGGAGGTAGATGAGCCAGAACCCCGCCCACGTGATGAGGCCGAACGCGATCGACAGCACTACGAGGCCGACGGTGCTGTACGTAAGCCACATCAGGATCTCGGTCAGGTACTCGTGGTCCGTCCACGCGTGGGTGAAGACGGTGTATGTGAACAGGTCCTGGGCCGGCAGCCGGCCGTTGTCGACCATCCACCGGCCGACCCTCAGGTGCCACCAGAAGTCGGGGTCCTGCTCGACCCCGATGAACAGGACGAGGATGACCATCATCACCCCGCCGAGCAGGAGCGTCCGGGCCGAGAGGCGCTCGGTCAGCCGCAAAGCGTCAGCTGGGGCGGAGCGGGTTGGGTAGGTAGCGCGGGACGTGTCTTGCATATGCCGGATAGTCGGTTGGGAAAGCCTGTGCAAGGACGCGTTCCTCCCACCGGATGCGCAGCAGCTCGCAGACGATGAAGTAGCCGATCGCGAGGGCGCTCAGCAAACCGGCCGTGGCGATGTTGACGCCGAGCGCGGTGGCGACCTCGCCGAGGTAAACCGGGTGGCGGCTCAGGGCGTAGGGGCCGCCCGTCACCAGGCGCCGGGCCTCGGGGATGATCGAGAACGACCTGCGCAAGTAGGCCAGTCCCCAGACCGAGTACGCCAGCCCGGCCGTGGCCAGGAGATCGCCGAAGAGGACCAGGCCGTCGCGGCGTGTGCCGCCCGGCAGGAAGCTCGCGCCGATGGCCGCGAACGTGCCGCTGAACGCGATGAAGATGACCGCCAGCCGGTGGTCCGTTCCGTGGCGGGGCAGCCGGACGGCGTAGAGGACGACCAGGAGGGTGAAGTAGGCCAGGGCCAGCAGCTGCTGGAGGACGAAGAGCAGGTCCGAGGGCTGGTGCACGCCTCGGAAGCTGCCGCTCAGCAGGACGAGCTGGCGGACCAGGAAGAGGCTGAAGAAGAGCGAGGGGACAAGCCGCCCGAAGACCAGGTCGCGCCAGTAGGTCCCCGAGCGCCCTTCCACACGCTCTGCAACGCCCGAAATCGCCACTCCGGGCCGTAGGGTAGCGACCCGGACCGGGCTCCCGGTCGTTTTGGCTAATGAATTGACCTGCCCCGGACCGATGAGTAGCATCCTCGTCCGCGACACTGCTGCTACAGCCCGCAAGATGTCGGGCGGGGCCGCGTCAAGCAGGGACAGAACCCTGTAGTTCTTGAAAAGGAGGTGAAATCGCAGAAATGTTGAGCCTTTACATGAAGCTTCGCAGCCTTACGACTCGTCAGGAAGGCCAGGGCATGGTTGAGTACGCTCTGATCCTCGTGCTGGTCTCAATCGTGG
>DATEGL010000233.1:0-3033 GCA_035280145.1 Candidatus Dormiibacterota bacterium
TCGACCGCGAAGGTGGAGCGGCACTGAAGACCGCCATCGAGTCTCTTGCCAAGCGTCTGGGTCCCGGTGACACCCGGCTCCCCAAGCAGCGGCGAGCCGACTCCATGGTCGAGATCGGCTATCAGGCGATGGCCAAGGGCACCTTGCCCAGGCGCCATGGCGTGCGCCCGCACATCGCGGTGACGACAACCATTGAAGGCCTCCGGGGCGAGGTCGGTGCTGCCGCGTCACAGCTGCACAACGGAATGCCGATCTCGAGCAGGACGGTGCAGCGACTGGCCTGCGACGGCACCCTGCACCGGGTCCTGAAGGCTGACTCGATGGTCATCGACGTCGGTCGAGCCAAGCGCACGGCTCAGCCGGCGCACTGGCGGGGACTCGAGGCCAGGCATCGCACCTGCGCCGGACCAGGATGCGACCGGCCGCTCAACTGGACATCCGCACATCACATCGACTTCTGGTCAGAGGGCGGTCACACCAACCTGCACAAGATGCTGCCCCTGTGCTACCACCACCACCGCCTGGTTCATGAAGGCGGCTGGCAGGTGGTGATGGCGGGCGAGCACGTCGAGTTCATTCCCCCCGAGCAGCCGATGATCACGAGGCGTCGCTGGGGTGAGCGCTGGGCGGCTTAGGGCCGCCACCACTAGCATCCTTGTCGGATGCCCGAAACGCCCGAGGAGCTCTTCGCCCGCGTCAGATACGTACTCAAAATGCCGCCTGTCGGCGACTGGGACACGTTTCCCTTCGACGGCGAGATGCGTCCGCGCGCGTTGCGCCCGCCATTGTCAGAAGAGGTTCCTCGCACAGGTGCCGGCGGGGTCGATTGCTTCAACTGCAAGGCTCCCGATTCCGACTACCTCTGGACCGGCGAGCGGTGGCGCCTCCTGGCGTTCGAGAAACCGTCTGGCCTCCCCCTGATCCTTCTGCTCGAGCCGCGCGGCCACTATGGCGATCCCGGCGACCTCGAGGACGAGATGGCCCAGGAGCTCGGCTTGCTGCAAGCGCGCATCGAGAGGGCAATGCGAGGGCTCGGCAACATCGGACGCGTCCACGTCTGCCGCTGGGGCGACGGCAGCGAGCACCTTCATTGGTGGTTCATCGCCAGGCCGGCGCGCATCGCGCAGCTAATAGGAAGCTTCGCGACGATCTGGGACGACGTCCTGCCGCCGGTACCGGAGGAAATCTGGCGAGCCGACCTCGATGCCGTGCGCCGAGAGCTAGAGAGCTACCGAGCTAGAACCTCAAGCCGCCGGCAACCGCCGGCACGATCGAGATCTCGTCCGTCTCCCCCACCCGCGCCCCCAGCCCCGAGCCCAACCGCACGTCCTCGTCGTTCAGGTAGACGTTCACGAACTGACGCAGGTCTCCGTTCTCGTCGAGCAGCCGATCCTTGAAACCCGGGTAACGCGCGTCGAGCGCCTCGATGGCGCCGGCCAGGTCGGAGGCTTCGACGTCCACCGTCACCAGGCCGTCGGAGAGCCGGCGCAGCGGGCCGGGGATTCGGAATTGAGCCATGTGAACCTAAATACTCACCTTTTCGCGAAACGACTTCATGGTCGGATCTATTTCCACCCGGCGTGCGGCGTGACCGTTGGCGGCGGTCAGAACATCCGCCGTTTTCAGGCCGTGCCCTGTCACGTACGCCACGACCACCTCGTCTCCACGCCAGCGCCCTGAACGCGCCAGCTTCGCGAGCACCCCGATCGTCACGCCGCCAGCGGTCTCGGTGAAGATCCCTTCCGTGCGTGCCAGCAATCGCATCGCGTCGACGATCTCCTCTTCGCTCACCGCCTCCACCACGCCGCCCGTCTCGCGCGCGATCCGGTTGACGTAAACCCCGTCCGACGGGTTGCCGATCGCGATTGACCGGGCGATCGTGTTCGGCTTCACGGGCAGCACGCGGTCCGGGTTGTCGGACACGAACGCGTTGTAGACGGGCGCGCATCCGAGGGCCTGGGCGCCGGTGAACGCCGGCACGCGGTCAGAGCGGACCAGGCCAAACTCGATGAGCTCGCTCACCGCCTGCCGGTGTCTTACGAACTGACACCCAGAAGCGATCGGGATGATGATCTCGTCCGGCAGCTTCCATCCCAGCTGTTCCGCGGTCTCGAAAGTCAGGGTCTTCGAACCTTCGGCATAGAAAGGACGGATGTTGATGTTGCAGAAAGCCCACGGCGTCGACTCGAGCAGCTGCGAGCACAGCCGGTTCACGTCGTCGTAGTTCCCTCGTACGGCGACGATGTTCGGGTCGAACACGGAGATGCTCGCCACCTTCTGTGGCTCGAGGTCGACGGGAATGAACACGAAGCACTCGAGGCCGGCGCGTGCCGCGTAGGCGGCGACCGCATTCGCCAGGTTGCCGGTCGACGCGCACGCGATGGTCTCGAACCCGTTAGCCCGCGCCCACGAGATCGCCACCGAGACGACGCGGTCTTTGAAAGAGTTGGTCGGGTTCATGCTGTCGTTCTTCAGGTAGAGGTTGCGGAGTCCCAGCTCCGCCCCCAACCGCTCCGCGTAAACCAGCGGCGTGAGCCCCTCGCCCAGCGTCACCACCGACACCGAGTCCTCGACTGGCAGCAGGTCTCGATACCGCCACATCGACTTCGGGCCATCCTCGATGCGCGACCGCGACACGACCTTCTTCAGCCCCGCCTTGTCGTAGACGGCGTCCAGCGGGCCGAAGCACATCTCGCAGACATGCGTTGCCTGGAGCTCGTACTCGGCGCCGCACTCGCGACACCGCAGCCCGACGACCTTGGACATAAGGGCTCAGTCTAGAGGCGCGATTCTGAAAACCCAGCCCAGTGACTCGCCGGGCACCAGCAGCGGCGAGTCGGTGGCCGGTTCGATTGCGATCTGGCGGTAGCCGCCCAGGTCGCCGTTGCACACCCAGACCCCGACGTGCGGAGTCACCGACGCGTCCCAGCCGAGCTCCACGCGGCCGAGGCGGGCCCGGTCGACCGACGCGCGCGGCAGGAACACCTTGGCGCTTCGTCCCTCATCCGGCCTCGGAATGTCAACCGACACCAC
>DATEGL010000234.1:0-12943 GCA_035280145.1 Candidatus Dormiibacterota bacterium
TCTCGGCGCACGGCATCGAGGTCGGCTCGCCAGATTTCCTCCGGTACCGGCGGAAGGACGTCGTCCCAGATCGTCGCGAAGCTTCCGATCAGCTGCGCGATGCGCGCGGGCCTGGCGATGAACCACCAGTGAAGGTGCTCGCTGCCGTCGCCCCAGCGGCAGACGTGGACGCGCCCGATGTTGCCGAGCGCTCGCATTGCCCGCTCGATGTGCGCTTGCATCAAGCCGAGCTCTTTCGCCATGTCGTCTTCGAGGTCGCCGGGATCGCCATAGTGGGCGCGCGGCTCGAGCAGAAGGATCAGGGGCAGGCCAGTCGGTTTCTCGAACGCCCTGAGGCGCCACCGCCCGCCGGTCCAGAGGTAGTCGGAATCGGGAGCTTTGCAGTTGAAGCAATCGACCCCGGCGGCACCTGTGCGAGGAACCTCTTCTAACAATGGCGGGCGCAACGTGCGCGGACGCATCTCGCCTTCGAATGGGAACGTGTCCCACTCCTGCACGGGCGGCATGCGCAGCGAATCTTTGACTCTTTCGTATAGCTCCTCGGGTGTTTCGGGCATTTGCTCACGATGCTAGCTTTCGCCTGTGCCGGAGTGGCCGCCGTCTTTCTATGAGCTGAAGCGGGGCGTGGGTTGTGCCATGTGTGAGCAGGGCCGGCCCGACGAGACGCCGTATGGTGTTCGATTCTTCGCTGGCTCTGTTTCCGACGCGTACCTGCAGAGGGCTGACATCCAGCGCGGATACACGATCGTGATCTGGCGCGGTCGCCACGTCGCCGAGCCGACAGATCTGTCGTGGGACGAAGCATCTTCGTACTGGCGTGAGCTTCTGTTGGTGGCGCGGGCGCTGGAAGAGCACTTCGAGCCCGTGAAGTTGAACTACAACCTGTTGGGCAACTCGCTACCGCATCTGCACACGCACGTGATACCGCGATACGTGATGGATCCACGACCGGGATGGCCCTTTCCGTTTCCGGATGGCGAAGTGCCGAATCGAGACGAAGCGAAACTGCGATCAGATGTTCAGGCGTTACGCCGCCTTTGCGGCGGTTAAGCCGCCCAGCGCTCACACCAGCGACGCCTCGTGATCATCGGCTGCTCGGGGGGAACGAACTCGATGCGCTCGCCCGCCATCACCACCTGCCAGCAGCCTGATAGCCGATCTCGACCAGGGGTCGGCTCGCCGCTGCTCGGGGTGCCGGGTGTCGTCGGGACCCAGACCCTCGGAATTGACTGTGGAGAGGCTCATGCAGAGGCGATCAGGTGGCGTGATTGAATTGCGCGGTGGGTGTAAATGCTTGACTATCGAACATTTGTCTGACACAATGCACTCATGCTCGATGCCCTCGAAGACGCCATCCGCGGGTTGGAGCGTGATGCCGACCTCGACCTGGTCGATCCGAGGCAGCTGTCGTCCCTGGCGGACCGGCTCCAGGGAGTGGTGTGCACGGTCCTGCATCGAGCGCAGTCGCGTGGCGAGCATCGGCTCTCCGGCCGAAGCGCGACGGGTTGGGCTGCTGACATCTGCGGCCTGTCACCCACATCAGCCTCGGACCGGCTGTGCGTTGGTGAGCAGCTCGCCGCAATGCCTCGAATCAAGCAGGCTCTGAGCACCGGCGAGATCAGCTACCAGAAGGCGTCGACCATCTGCCATCTGAGAGACAAGCTGCGCGAGGACCTGCGCCCGAACATCGATGAAGAGTGGTGGGTCGGCCAAGCCAGGGAGAGCTCGGTCAGGAACCTGCGCTGGCTGGAGCAGCACGTCCTCTACATGATCGATCCCGACCGCTTCGACCGCCAGGTCGAAGAGGACTGGGAGAAGCGCTTTCTCAACATCAGCGAGTCAGGCGGCATGTATCACCTCACGGGCGTGCTCGAGCGCGAAGGTGGAGCGGCGCTGAAGACCGCCATCGAGTCTTTATCCAAGCGTCTGGGTCCCGAAGACACCCGACTCCCCAAGCAGCGGCGAGCCGACGCCATCGTCGAGATCGGCTATCAGGCGATGGGCAAAGGCACCTTGCCCAGGCGCCATGGGGTGCGACCGCACATCGCGGTGACGACGACCATCGAAGGCCTCAGAGGCGAAGTCGGTGCGGCCGCCTCCCAGCTGCACAACGGCATGCCGATCTCGAGCAGGACCGTGCAGCGATTGGCCTGCGACGGCACCCTGCACAGGGTCCTGAAGGCGGACTCCATGGTCATCGACGTCGGTCGAGCCAAGCGCACGGCTCAGCCGGCGCACTGGCGGGGACTCGAGGCCAGGCATCGCACCTGCGCCGGACCGGGATGTGACCGGCCGCTCAACTGGACATCCGCACATCACATCGACTTCTGGTCAGAAGGCGGTCACACCAACCTGCACAAGATGCTGCCCCTGTGCTACCACCACCATCGCCTGGTTCATGAAGGGGGCTGGGAGGTGGTGATGGCGGGCGAGCGCATCGAGTTCATTCCCCCCGAGCAGCCGATGATCACGAGGCGTCGCTGGGGTGAGCACTTGGCGGCTTAGGGCCGCCTGCAATCGCAACCAAGACGGCGGTCGCGGCGAACGCCGCTGCGACCAGACCGAATGGCGTCGGTGACGAGCCGACCGCGTTCAGGCCGGCGTGGCCGGCCCAGCCCAGAGGCAGCTTGCGTCCTGCGCGGTTGTAGATCCAGCCGATCAGAACCGCCTCGCTCACGATGTACACAAAGAAGACGGCCAACGCTCCCATGTCGAGGCCGTTGCCGGCCGGCGTCAACAGTGGCCATTGATGCCACGCGCCCCACATGACGCCGACGATGACGGAAGCCGGCAACCAGGGAAGCGACGCCTGCAGTCGTGATTGGGCGAATCCACGCCAGCCGATCTCCTCGCCCCAGGGAAACAACGGGAGCGCAAACAGCTGGAAGAGTGTGGGCAGCGGCAGCCATCGCGATGGTCGAGCGCCGCTTACGACGGCCCAGACACCGGTCGCGATGAGAGTCAAAAGAAATGGCAGGACCAGCGCGACCACGTACCAGACGACTGGCGCCCGCCAGTGGAGCACCTGGCCGAGCAGTGACCGCACCCCACCCCACCCCGTCTCCGCCGCGACGACGACGATGGCGGCGACGGTGGGCCCGGAGCCCGAAACCAGCAACAGCAGGAGCGCAGCTGCAAACGGCAAAGGCAGCGCGCCGCCAGTGGCGTGCACGCCATTGACCAGGTCGCTCTGGTCAGAGACGGCGACGAGAGCGCCGGATCCCCAGCTGACCAGAAACGCGAGCACCCAGAACGCGATCAGCGCCCGCACGTCACCGGCCTACTACGACCCTTCGGTTTGTTCCTCCTCCGCTTCCGATTCTGCTTCGGCTTCCGGTTCGGTCTCCTCAGAATCCTCGTCGGCAGACACGGCCATGAGGCGGCGGCGCTCGCGGATGCGGGCTTCACGACCGACCTTGCCGCGCAGGTAGTAGAGCCTGCCCTGGCGCACGTCACCGTGACGCAGCACGTCGATCTTGTCGATGCGAGGTGAATGGACCAGGAATGTCCTCTCCACGCCCACGCCATGCGTGACCCGGCGCACGGTGAAGTTCTGGCGCAAGCCGCCGCCCGTCACCCGGATCACCGTGCCTTCAAACACCTGGATGCGCTCTCGCGTGCCCTCGACGACCTTCGCGTGCACCCGCACGGTGTCGCCGGCACGCAGCGCGGGGATCTTCTTTTTCTGCTGCTCCTTTTCGAGCTGCTCGATCACATTCATGTCTTGTTCAACTCCTTGTGAGAAACGCGCCTTTGCGCTGCCTGCTGGCGCCGCCACTGCTTGATGCGCGCATGGTCGCCGGACAGCAGCACATCGGGCACGGTCATGCCTCGGTATTCGGCCGGTCGTGTGAACTGCGGCCAGCCCGCAGCGTCGTCGGAAAAAGTGTCCTGGGTCAACGATCCCGGATCGCCCACGACGCCCGGCACCAGTCGTGCCACCGCGTCGATCAGGACCATCGCAGGAATCTCGCCGCCGCTCAACACGTAATCGCCGACCGAGATCTCGCGTGCGTCCAGAGCGGTGCGCACGCGGTCGTCGATGCCTTCGTAACGGCCACACACGATGATGAGTCCCCGTTCCTTCGCCAGCGAAGACGCCAGCCGCTGGTCGAGGCGCTCGCCCCATGGCTCCATCAGGATCACGGGGCCGGCGTTCTGCCCGCGCAGTGCTTCCACCGCCTCGATCACCGGCTCCGGTTTCATCACCATCCCCGGACCCCCGCCGAACGGCATGTCGTCGACCTGCCGGTGACGGTCGTGTGTGTGCTCACGCAGGTCGTGCGCCCGCAGCTCGATCACCCCGCGCTCGATGGCGCGCGCGATGACGCCCTGCCCGAAGACCGGGCCGAACATCGCGGGAAAGATGGTGACTACGTCGAATCTCATGCCTGGTCTCTTGCGTCCTCCACGTTCAGGAGCCAGTCGGCAACCACAACCCTTCCGCCAGACAAGTCGACCTCGAGGATTGCGTCCTGGGTCGCCGGGATCAGGTGCTCGATCGCGCCTTCGCGGCTGACCCATACATCGTTTGCCGGCCGTTCGAGAACCTCCGCGACCACGCCCAGTCGTTCGCCCGAGCTCGTAAAGACGGCCAGGCCAACCACCTGCCGGTGATAGAAACGGCCCTCCTCCAGCTGCCGGACCTCGTCGTCCGGCACCTCGAGGTAGCGGCCGCGATGGAGCTCCGCGAGGGTGCGGTTCTCGATGCCGCGCAGCTTCACCACCAGGCCCGGCCGGCTTTCCCGGCTCCATTCGACCTGGTGCGCCGCGCCGTCGATGAGCACCTTCGCCCCGGCGTCGAACCGATCCATGAAGTCTGTCAAGGGAAGGACCTTGACAGCTCCCTCGACTCCGAAGGCTCCCATCACCTGCCCCACCCGGATCATGCGGACACCTCGCCGCCGGGACGCCGGCCGCGGGGTGCCATGTTCGGAGAGGAGAAGGATGTGTTGGCAAGGTCGACGAACACGCGCTTGCGGTCCCGCAGCGACGCCACCCTGACCAGGGTCCGGATCGCTTCGATGTTGCGCCCGGCCTTGCCGATGAAACGACCGATGTCCTCGTCAGCGAGCTTGACCTTGATGGCGACGGTGCCGCCACCGCGCTCGAACGCCTCGACGGTCACCTCTTCGGGCTTTTCGGCAAGCGACTTCGCCACGTATTCGACCAGCGCGCGATAGTCGATGCCCGGACCGCTCGGCGCCGGCCGGTCGCGGCGAAAGCCGCCACCGCGATTGAAACCACCGCCGCGCCGAAAGTCACGCCGTGGGGGTCGGCTTCTCTGCACGTCGCTCAAGGATTCCCTCCCGCTTCAACAAGCTGCGCGCTGCTTCGCTGGGCTGCGCGCCCTGCTGCAGCCACTTCATCACTTTGTCCACGTCGATCTTGACCTGCACGGGGTCCGTCATCGGGTCGTAGTACCCGAGGTGCTCAATAAAGCGGCCATCACGCGGCGAGCGCGCGTCCGCCACCACCAGGCGGTAAAACGGGTGCTTCTTCGCCCCCATCCGCCTCAGCCTGATCTTTACCAACCTGCGCCTCCTTGTCCATACATCCGGGGTAGTCCAGCAACTTTGTTGTTACCTCGACCGAATTGCCTCGCGAGCTTCTGCATCGTCTCCCGAGCCTTGAGCAGCCTGTTGATGTCCGCCGGCTGCACGCCGCTTCCACGGGCGATGCGGCGCTTGCGGGCGCCATCGATCAGCTCGGGTTGCGCCCGCTCCTTCGGTGTCATCGACAGGATGATCGCCTCCATCTTCTTCATCTCTTTTTCCGGGCCTGCGCCGGATATCTGGCCCTTGAGCCCGCCGGCCCCAGGGATCATGTCCAGCATTCCTTCCAGAGAGCCCATGCCGCGCACCTGACGAATCTGGGCGAGGAAGTCGTCGAAGCTCAGCTGCCCGGCGCGCATGCGCTTCTCGATCTCGGCGGCCTTTTCCTGGTCGATCGCGCGCTCGGCCCTCTCGATCAGGCTCAGGACGTCGCCCATGCCGAGAATCCGGGAAGCCATGCGCTCGGCGTGGAACACCTCGAGCTCCTCGGGTTTTTCGCCGGTGCCGGCGAACCTGATCCTCTGCCCGGTGGCGACGCGAAACGAGAGCGCCGCCCCTCCGCGGGGGTCGCCGTCGAGCTTGGTGAGGATCACGCCGTCCAGTCCGACCTCTTTGCCGAATGCCTCCCCCACCTTCACGGCCTCCTGGCCGGTCATCGAGTCAGCGACGAGCAGCGTCTCGGTGGCCCTGACCTGCGACTTGAGCTGCTTCAGCTCGCCCATCAGCTCGGCGTCGACGTGCAGCCGCCCGGCGGTGTCGAGGATGACCACGTCGCTGTCGCGCGGGAGCTCGGTGGCGAAGGCGATCCTGTTGCGCTCGGCGAGGATCCTCAGCTGCTCGATCGCCGCCGGACGTCGACGGTCGAGTGCGACGACCACCGGCTGGTGTCCGTCACGACGCGCCAGCAGCGCCAGCTTCACCGCAGTCGTGGTCTTGCCGGAGCCCTGAAGACCGACGAGCATGACCACCGTCGGCGGAGGCGAGGCGTAGCGCAGCCCTCCTGCGTTACCGCCGAGTAGCTCCACCAGCTCGGCGTGCACCGCCTTGACCACGGTCTGCGGCGCAGTGAGACTGGGCGAAATCTCGGCGCCGGCCAGCCGGGCGCGCACCTTTTCGATGAACTCCTTGACCACCTTGAAGTTGACGTCCGCTTCGAGGAGCGCGATGCGAACCTCGCGCAGCCCCGCCTCGACGTCTTCGGGACGCAGAACGCCGCGACCGGAGATCTTCTTCAAGGCGGCGGCCAGCCGCTCGCCGAGCGCTTCGAACACCTACGCCGTACCTTCGAGCTTCGTGATTCGCCGCTTCAGCTCGTTGAGCTCTCGCTCCAGCAGCTCGAGGGCGCGGCGCCGGCGCGCGGATTCGGCCAGCAGCCCAAGCCGCTTCTCGTAGTCCTGCAGGGCGCGCGTGGAACGGCGGACGACGTCGTGCACGGCGGCCCGCGACGTGCCCTGGTGCGCTGCGATCTCCGCCAGCGACCAGTCGCTGCGAAGGTGGAGGTCGACCACCTGGCGCTGGTGGTCGGTCAGCAGCGCCCCGTAGCGCTCGTACAGGGCCAGCGTGCGTCCGCGGGCCTGAAGGGTGTCAAGGGGCATTCCTTGACAGTCTAGCAGGCCTTAAGCTAGCCAGTGAGATGAGCGACGTACTGGTGCAGGCTCTGGAATACAACCGCTGGGCGACCCTTCAACTCCTGGACGTTTGCTCGAAGCTGAGCGACGATCAGCTCCAGCTGTCCTCGGAAGGCACATACGGGACGATCGCCACGACGTGGCAGCACCTGCTGGCGGCGGAGCAGCGGTACCTGAGGCGCCTGGTCGGCTTTCAGCCCGAGATCAGCGAGGAGGACGACTTCCCCGGTCTCGCGAAGCTGAGGGCTCACGCGGAGCGGAGTGGGGACGCCCTGATCGGCGCAGTCGGCCAGTTCGATCCCGATGCCACGACACCCGACGGCGATGGGGGCGGGGTCAAGCAGTGGCTGGTCATGACCCAGGCGATCCATCACGCCAACGACCACCGCACGCAGATCTGCACCATCCTCGGCCAGAACGGAATCTCTTACGGCGACCTGGACGTGTGGGCCTTCGGCGTCGACAACGACGGCTACGTCAAGTGCTGACCGCTTTCATCCTCGTCAAGTCGACACGCGACGGTCTGACCCGTCTGGGATCGGAGCTCGCAGACGTGGATGGCGTGGCCGAGGTGTACACCGTCACCGGCGAGTGGGACTTCGTCGCCATCGTGCGGGTGCGCGAGCACGACGACCTGGCGAAGGTGGTCACGCAGCATCTCACGCGGCTGCAGGGCATCGAGCGCACGCAGACGATGGTCGCCTTCCAGCAGTTCTCGGCCCACGATCTCGAGGCGATGTTCGGCCTCGGAATCGAGGACAAGCGCGACTGAAGGACCTCCTGCAGGTTGCGCTGCGCGCGGCTCGCGCGGGCGCGGCCGTGGTGCTGGAGACCGGCCTGCCCAGGCCAGGTTTCGCGGCCGAGGTCAAGAGCCGGGGCGACTACGTGACCGCCACCGACCGTAGCTCGGAGACCGCAATCCTCGAAGTGCTGGAGCGTGAGGCGCCAGGCGTTGCGGTGCTCGCCGAGGAGGAAGGCGGCACACGAGCTGGCACGATGTGGGCGGTCGATCCTCTGGACGGCACGACCAACTTCACGCGCGGGTTTCCGATCGTGGGCATCTCGGTTGCGCTGCTGGAGGATCGGCTGCCGATCGTGGGTGTTGTGCTGGCGCCTTTTCTCGGCCTCGAGTTCTCAGTCGCACGGGGCCAGGGCGCGTTCGTGAACGGCGAGCGCCTGGCGCATCATCGGGCGCTCGATCCGGCCCACGCGGTCGTAGCGACCGGCTTTCCCTTCCGCAACAGAGCGCTCCTCCCCCGCTACCTGCCGATGTTCGGCAGCGCGCTGGCGAGGTTTGAAGACCTTCGCCGGGCGGGAGCGGCCGCCCTGGACCTGGCGTTTACCGCGGCCGGCACTTTCGACGGATTCTTCGAGCTGAACCTCAACACCTGGGACGTAGCGGCCGGCGCCGCGCTGGTGCTCGAAGTCGGCGGGCGCGTCTCGGACTGGTCCGGAGGCGACACTTGGATCGAGACGGGCAACATCCTCGCCGGCGCACCGGACGTGCACGAGGCGCTGCTAGAGCTGGCCGCGCAGTCGCTGAATCGGTAGCTCGACCAGGGCGCGCCACTGCTGGCGCAGGTAGACGGAGCGGGGCGGGAGCCCGACCTTGCGAAGATGCTCCGGGCGGGTCGCCGCCGATTCGACGGCCTTTCGGAAATCACTGTCGTAACGCGTCACGGCCTGGGCGATGTCATGGGCGCCGAAGTGACAGTCACTGCCGCCGATCGCGGCGCCAAGGCGTTGGCGATTGGCCGCGTAAAACTTGTCGAGCAGCGTGCGCCGCCGCGCGCCTATCGGCACCGTGAACACCATCTCGATCCCGTCGACCTTGTGCTTCTCGATCAGGCGGACAAGCATCCCCGGCTGGATCGACCCGAAGTACACCGGCATGAACGGATGCGGAATGACAGCGAGCCCGCCCTGGTCGTGAATCGCGGCGACAGTGTCCTCGCGGGACATTCCGCGCTTTACGGGCCTGTGGAGAAACCACCCCATGATGTGGGTCTGCGCGGGCCACTTTGTGGTGATCTCCTGCCCGGCCACCACCGCCAGGCCCGCGGCGGCGCCGCGCTCCTGTGTCTCTCTGGTTGCCGCCATGGTGTCGTGGTCGGTGAGCGCGATGAGGTCGAGACCTGCTGCGACGGCGGCGTCGACCAGCTGCTGGGGCGTGACCATGCCGTCGGAAGCGAACGTGTGGCAGTGGGGATCGGCGATCGACATTCAGTCGAAGATCGCACGGACGAAGGCGTTGGCGTCGAAGACGGCCAGATCCTCGATGCCCTCCCCCACGCCGGCCAGCTTCACCGGGACGTCGAGCTCCGACTCGATCGAGATGATCGCGCCGCCTATGGCCGTGCTGTCGAGCTTCGCGAGGGCAAGGCCGGTCATCGGTACCGCCTTGTTGAACTCACGCGCCTGGCTCAGGCTGGTCAGGCCGAGCACCGCATCGAGCACAAGGACCGACTCGAACGGCGCTCCGTCGAGCGCCTTGCTCGCCACACGGCCGATCTTGCCCAGCTCTTCGAGCAGGTTGCGCTGAGTCTGCAGGCGGCCCGCGGTGTCTGCGATGACCACGTCGTGGCCGCGATTGCGCGCGACCTCGATGCCGTCGAAGACCACCGACGCCGGATCCGCTCCGCTCGAGCCGTCGTGGTGCGGTACGCCTGCGCGCTCCGCCCACAGGACCATCTGCTCGATGCCGGCGGCGCGGTAGGTGTCAGCGGCAACGATCAGCGGTTTTCGTCCCTCGGTCTTGAGCCGGTATGCGAGCTTACCCGCGGTCGTGGTCTTGCCCGCGCCGTTGATGCCGTAAAGCAGGATGGCGGCCGGGTGGCCCGACAGGTCGAGCTCGCGCGACCTTGATGACATCACGGAGGTCGCCACGCCGACGAGCGCTTCCATGGCTTCGTCGCGCGTGCGGGGCGCGCGTTTGCGGACTCCTTCGGTCAGGCGTGCGGCCATCGCGGGCCCGAGGTCGGCGGCGATCAAGGCTTCCTGCAGCTCGTCGTAGTAGCCCTGCGCCAGCGGAGGACTGAGCGCGCGCACCACGCTGCGCGTGCGGGCGCCGATCCTCGACCAGAAACCCTGGCTCAGCCTGCCTCGGCGGTTCTCGATGGTTGCGATGCTGCTGGTTTGCGGATGTCGTCGAGGCGCACGGAAACGAAGTGCGACGATCCGCTTTCGTCGAGGTGGATGCCGTACAGCGTCGAGGCGTACGACATCGTGACGTGGTTGTGGGTGATGACGAGGAACTGCCGCTGCGTGCCGAGCCGCGCGACCATGCGGCCGAAGCGGTCGACGTTGGCGTCGTCGAGCGCGGCGTCGACCTCATCGAGGATCGTGAACGGACTGGGGTTGACCTCGTCCAGCGCGAGCACGAGCGCCAGAGCGGCGAGTGAGCGCTCCCCGGACGAAAGGAGCGTGACATTCTGGAGTCGCTTGCGAGGCGGCTGGACCAGGATCTCGACTCCGCTGCGTGGTCCGTCGTCGCCCTCGGCATGGCGCAGCGTCGCGCGGCCGCCGGGGTTGAGCTCTGCGAAGTACTCGTGGAAGTTCGCGGCCACGGCGCCAAACACGGCTTCGTACCGCGCCTCTTCCTCCTCGCGCAGCCTGGCGATGAGGTCTTCCAGGTCTTCCCGCGCGGCGGTGATGTCATCCAGCTGGACGACGAGGTTCTCGTAGCGCTCTTCGAGCTCGCGGCATTCTGATTCCGCGAGCGGGTTGGTTGGGCCGATCTCCTCCAGGCGGCGCTCGAGGGCACGCATCTCCTTCTCGCGCGACTTGCCGCCGGGAATCTCCTCGGGCGCCACCCCGTTGGGGAGCCGGGCGCGGATCTCGTCCATGCGCGCCCGCAGCAGCTCCGCCTCGCGGGCGATGAGCTCGAGGTTCCCTTGCAGCGTGCCGGTGCGAAGCCTGGCGTCGATTCGGGCCTCTTCGACGGCGACCAGGCGCCTGGCGCTTTCGGCCATCTCGGCGTCGTCCTCTGGCGCGTCGTGCTCGGCCGTGCTCAGTGCTTCGCGCGCGGAGCCGGCGGCTTGCGTGAACGCAGGCACGGCCTCGATCGCGGCGGCGAGCCCTTGCTCGGCCTGTTCCTCCCTTGCCCGCCGATCTTGTGACGCGGCGAGCAGCCTCGGCAGGTCCGCCTCGATCGAGGACACGTGAGAGCGCAGGCGGTTGCGGTCGAAAGCCAGCCGAAGGCGGCGAAGATCGGAGGCGGCGTCCGACGCTTGCGCGGCGGCGGCTTCGAGCTCACGGATCTGGCGGTGCAGCTCCTCGCGACGCCGGTCCAGCGCGGCCGCCGGATCGCCCGCCGACCTAATGAGCCCGGGCGCGCGAAACACCCCGTCAAAGGTCACGTCTCGCCCGACCACGACCTGGCCCAGGAGGCGGAGCGCGATCTTCCGGTATCCCTCCTTGACGTTGACGTGGTAGTAGAGCGACGTTGTCTCGGGTCTCGGCGCGTCCGTCGGAAACAGCACCGTCAACTGGCGGTCTGAATCGACCGTCGCGGGCTCGTCGGTGCGTACACCCGCGTCGAGGAGCGGACCGAGTGTCGCGCTGAGCGCGGCTTCGTAACCCGCCTCTGGTGTGACGACGTCGCGAAGCCGCGGTCCTATCTCGTCGCTGGAGCGAAGAGAGTCGATGCCTTCGAGCTCGGCACGCAGCCTCGCCAGGTTTGTGACCGTCGATTCGGCATCGCGCGCCGCCTTCTCAGCTGCCATGAGCTCGGCTTCGGTCGGCACGATGCTTGCCACGGGCCCGATCTCCTCGAGCTCGGCGACCAGCTGGGTGCGCAGTGAAGTCGCGCTTTCGAGCAGGGCTCGGTCTTCGGCTTCGGACCGGCGGGCAGACTCGGCCAGTACGCGGCGGTTCTCGACCCGCTCCTGGGCGAGCTGCAGCCTGTGCTCCGCGTCGGCAAGCTGAAGACGGAGGTGGCCGAGGCTCTGCTGCCGCGCAAGGCGGCGGTCCTGTGCCTCCTGCATCGCGGCGCGGCCTTTTTGAAATTCCTCCTCGGCGGCGTGCGACTGCTCGCGCGCCTCGATGAGCTTGCGCTCGAGGCTCTGCTGCTGCGAAGAGGCTTTGCGGTGCGCGTCGCGCGCTTCCCGCCATTCCTCCCAGACGATGCTGCCGCGCAGAAGCTCGAGGCGCGCGGTCGCCTCGGTGGCCTCGCGGGCTGCGGCGGCCTGCGCGCGCAGACCCTCGAGCCGCGGGCCGAGCTCGTTCTTCAGGTCCTCCAGGCGCAGCAGGTTGGCCGCGAGCTCCTGCAGCTTCTGGGTCGCCTCCTGGCGGCGCTGCTTGACGCCGCGGACCTGCGCCGCCTCCTCGAGCAGCTGGCGGCGTTCGACGGGCGAGCACACGACGATGTGCTCGATGTCGTGCTGGTCGATGATCGCGTAGGAGTCGACCGTCAGGCCGGTCGAGGCCAGAAGATGAATGAGGTCGCGCCGGCGCACTCGGGTGCCGTTGAGGAAGTAGTCGCTCTCACCGTCGCGCTCGATCCTTCTCTTGATCGCGACCTCGTGGTAGTCGACGGGCAGGCGGCGGTTCGAGTTGTCGAAGACCATCGTGACCTCAGCGAACGAGGCGCGCGGCCGGCGCTCGCCGCCGGCGTAGATCACCTCTTCCATCTTGCGGCCGCGCAGGTCACGGGCCTGGCCCGAGCCGAGGACCCATTTGACGGCGTCGACGATGTTCGTCTTGCCCGATCCGTTCGGGCCCACGATGGCGGTGACGCCGCCGTCGAACTGGATCTCGGTC
>DATEGL010000235.1:0-18182 GCA_035280145.1 Candidatus Dormiibacterota bacterium
TCAGGCGCACCCGGTGCCTCCGTCCCACCTTGTCGACGAGGACGATGACCTCGCCGTCCAGAAGCAGAGTGCTCACCGGCCCGGCTTGTGAGCGCGAATCAAGCAGTGCCAGTACGCGTGCCACAGCTTGCCGTCGCGACGCTCCGGGCGCAGCTGCCTTCGCGCCTCGCCTTGAGACGACTCGATGATCCCCGCCAGCTCGGCGGCGAGCTCCGGCGACGCGCCCTGGTTGCCCATCCATTCCTCGTAGTTCCAGTCGAGCTCGCGCGCCTTTGCCATTTCGACCTCGAACCCGGCCCGGTCCAGCCTGCTCGCCCACTCATCGACCGTCAGTGACAGGATGTGGGACGGGTCACGCCGCACCTCTACCTCGTGCAGCAGGTCGCGCGCCGGAAGCGGAGGCGCGCAGTCGATGAACACCGCGTCGCGCCCTTGCTGGAGCACCCGATGCGCCTCGGCCAGGAACGCGTCGATGTCGGGGAAGTGATGCGGCGCGGCGCGAACGACGTAGATGTCGAAGGTGTCGTCCTGGAACGGGAGATGGGCGGCGTCGCCGATCACCCAGTCGGCATTGCGGATGCCGCGCTCGGCGGCAATCCGCCGCGCCTCGTTGAGCATCTCCCGCGTCAGGTCGAGCCCGATCACCCTGCGCACATGCGGCGCCAGCGCGAACGCTGTGTTGCCCGTCCCGGTGGCCACGTCGAGAACGAGATCGCCGGGCTTGGGTCGCGCCAGGTCGACGACCTCCTGCAGCCGAGCCCACGAGGCGTGGAACGTGGACTTCGCGTAGTTGGCGGCCACGCCGCGAAAGCTGTCTCTTACGTCCGCCATGCAGCGTGAGATTACGGCTAGAGCGGGTGGAAGTAGTCGTAGACCAACTTGGCTCCGATCAGGACAAGGGTGATGCCGGCGACCGGCTTCAGCCAGGCGATCCGGTCGATGAGCACAGAGCCCAATAGCGTGAAGCCGAAGAGGCACAAGGCGGCAAGCAAGACTCCTCCGGCCAGCACCGGCAGGCGGGTCTGCTGAGGCAGTGAGCTGGCCACGGAAGAGATTGCAATCGCGTTGTCGAGCTGCAGGGCGACGTCGGTGAACGCGATGACCACGATCGAAATAAGGATCGACATGAGGACCTCCACTCGAGAACCGGCCCGAGTAGAAGTCTTGCCGCGGACTCTGGGTCCGCCGCGGTCCCGGGCCCGCAGGCCGTCCTGACGGAACCGCATTGCTGGCTACTCCCCTCTACGAAACGCTTCCGAGTATATGGTGTGGCCGATGACGAAGGCAGTCGCGCGATGGACCGGCAACAAGGTCCTCTTCGACGTTGAGTCGGCGTCAGGACACAAGGCTCAGATCGACGAGGCGCCGATCTTCGGTGACGACACGGCCATGCGGCCGACCGAGATGCTGCTGGGCGCGCTTGGCGGCTGCACCGGACTCAATGCGGTCTTGCTTCTGCGCAAGTTCAAGCAGCCGCTGCGCGGCCTTGAGGTCGAGGTCGAAGGCGACCGCCACGAAGAGTGGCCCAAGGCTTTCAAGAGCATTCAGATCACGTTCCACTGCACGTGGGACGGCGACATCGACAAGAAGCTGGTCGACCAGGCAATCGACCTCGCGTGCAACAGGTACTGTCCCATTCACGCGACCCTCTCCCATGGTGCGAAGATCGAGCATCGCCGTCGGGATCACCGCTAGGCGGCATTTCTCAAGACCCAAATAGAATTAATCAGGCGTTGCTCGACAGCTATGTCCCAGTTCTGATCCTCGTGCTCATCGTCCTGGGGTTGCTCGGGGCGGTGGTGACGTTGAGCTTCGTACTCGGCCCGTCCAAGCCGTACAAGAAGAAGCTCCTGCCGTACGAGTCGGGGATCATCCCTGAAACGCCGGCCGTTCGGCGCCTGTCGGTTCGCTTCTACCTGACGGCAATGCTGTTCATCATCTTCGACGTCGAGGCCGTCTTCTTTTATCCGTGGGCTGTGCTGCTGAAGCAGCTCAAGTGGTTCGGCCTAATTGAGATGCTGGTCTTCATCGGCATCCTGCTCGTGGCGCTGGCGCACATCTGGAGGAAGGGAGGCCTGGAGTGGGAATAGACGCCCTTGCCGAGTCGCTCGGCCAGAACATCCTGACCACCACCCTCGCCAAAGTCGTCGGCTGGGGCCGCGGGAACTCGGTCTGGCCCGCGCAGTTCGGGCTCGCATGTTGCGCCATGGAGATGATCGACTCGGCCACCGCCAACATGGACCTTGGTCGGTTCGGGTCGGAGGCGTTCCGAGCATCGCCCCGCCAGTCCGACCTGATGATCGTCTCCGGGCGCGTCTCGCAGAAGATGGCCCCGATCCTGCGCACTGTCTACGACCAGATGCCCGAGCCGAAGTGGGTGATCTCGATGGGCGCGTGCGCGTCGACCGGTGGTGTGTTCAACAATTACGCGCTGCTGCAGGGCGTGGACAAGATCGTGCCGGTCGACGTCTACATCCCCGGGTGCCCGCCCAGGCCGGAAGACCTGGTCAACGCGATCATGATCCTGCAAGAGCGGATCAAGGCCCAGGGATTCGTAACGCGCCAGTGATCTCCGAAACGCTGATACTCGAAAAGGGCGTCAGCGCGGGGGACGCCTGGATCACGGTAGCGCCTGCCAACGTCCGGGGCGCGCTTTCGGCGCTTCGGGACGACGGCTACCGGCTGCTCGTCTTCCTCACCTGCGTCGATCATCTGGCAGATGCTTCCGGAACCTGGCCCGGCCGCTACGAGGTCGTCTACGAGCTCCGCAACATGGACGCACCCGAGCACATCCGGGTCCGTGCGTTCATCGATGGCGACACGCCGCACATCGAGTCGGTGCACGACCTGTTCCCGCCTGCCAACTGGGACGAGCGGGAGACATACGACATGTTCGGGATCATCTTCGACGACCACCCCGATCTGAGTCGGATCCTGATGCCCGACGACTGGGTAGGCCATCCGCTGCGCCGCGACTACCCGGTCGGCGGCGAGACGGTCGAGTTCTCCGAAGAGCACGAGACATGGCAGACCGCCCCGGACAAGGCATGAGCGACACGAGCACGATCGGCCAGGGCATCACGGTCATGAGGACCGGAGAGACGGGCGCCTTCGGGGGCGAGCTCCTCACCGTCAACTTCGGTCCGCACCATCCGTCGACCCACGGTGTGCTCCGGCTGATCGTCGACCTCGACGGCGAGAAGGTGCGCAGCCTCAAACCCGTTATCGGTTACCTGCACACCGGGATTGAGAAGCAGGCCGAGGCCCTGCGGTGGCAGCAGGTCGTGGTCGTGACCGACCGCCACGACTACCTCTCCCCGCCCATCAACAATCTGGCCTACGCCCTTGCGGTCGAGAGGCTGATGGGCGTCGACGTTCCACCTCGGGCCAAAGCTCTGCGCGTGATCATGTCCGAGCTCACTCGACTGTCTTCACATCTGATCTGGCTCGGCACAAGCGGCCTCGAGCTTGGGGCGATGTCGATGCTGATGTACTGCTTCCGCGAGCGGGACCGGATCATGGACCTCAACGAGGAGATCTCGGGCTTCCGGATGCACACCTCGTACATCAGGCCCGGCGGCGTGTGGGCTGACGCCACGCCTCGCTTTCTCGAGATGCTGGACGAATTCCTTCGCAATATGCCCGGCTACATCGACCAGTACGAGGCGCTGCTGACAGAGAACCCGATCTGGCGGTCGCGAACCATCGGCATCGGACGGTTGTCGGCGGAAGACGCGAAGCTGCTCGGCGCCAGCGGGCCGATGCTCCGCGGCTCGGGTGTCGGCTGGGACCTGCGCAAAGCTATCCCGTACTCGGGTTACGAGATCTACGACTTCGAGATCGCCACCTCCGACATGTGCGACTGCTACGGCCGCTACCTGGTGCGGATCAAAGAGATGCGCGAGGCGGTAAAGATCCTGCGCCAGGCGCTGGACAGGCTGCCCGACGGGCCGTTCAACATCGACGACCGCAAGATCCTGCCTCCCCCGCGCGAGGAGCTAGAGACGTCAATGGAGGCGGTGATTCATCATTTCAAGCTCTTCACCGAGGGTTATTCGGTGCCACCGGGCGACGTATACGTCGCGGTTGAGTCAGGCCGCGGCGAGAACGGCTGCTACATCGTCAGCGATGGCACGCACAAGCCGCGACGTGTGAAGTTCCGCTCGGCGTCGTTCGTCAACCTGCAGGCGCTCGAGCGGATGTCGCTCAACCACTACGTCGCGGACATGATCGCGATCATCGGCACCGCCGACGCAGTGCTTGGGGACTGCGATCGGTGACCGCTCTCTCGTCCCACGTCCTCGACGAGATCAAGGAGCTGCCGGCGAAATTCCCGCAGCCGCGCTCGGCGGTTATGCCGGCGCTCGATCTCGCCCAGGAGGAGCTCGGTTATCTGACCCCCGAGGCCATGACCGAGGTCGCAGCCGCGCTGGAGCTTGACCCCGGCTATGTGGAGGGCGTCGCGACCTTCTACTCGCTGTTTCACCTCACGCCCGTCGGCAAGCACCGCTTCTACGTCTGCACCAACCTCAGCTGCATGCTGCGCGGCGCGAACGAGATCGTCGACCACGTGAAGAAGGCGATCGGCACCGGCACGCCGGAGGAGGTGTCGGCCGACGGATTGTTCAGCTACGAAGAAGTCGAGTGCCTCGGCGCCTGTGAGTACGCGCCGATGATGCGGCTCGACCAGCGCTACCAGTACGACCTGACGGCAGAGAAGATCGATGCCCTGATCACCGAACGGAAAGAAGGAAAAGTCCTCCCCCGTGATGGCGAGGTGGCAGCGCACCGGCCGGAGGCCGCGCCAGTTCAGGCGAAGAAGCCCAGAGCTCCAAGGAAGAAGAAACCCGATGCCTGAGCTTCGAGGTTCTTACGGAGACCAGGCTCAGCACCTCCTGACGCGCTGGTTCGGCACGCCCGACTTGCACACGATCGACGTCTACGAGTCGAAGGGCGGCTACAAAGCGCTCGGCAAAGCGCTGTTCGACATGCAGCCCGCAGACATCACCGGCGAGGTGAAGACCTCGGGCCTCCGCGGCCGCGGCGGCGCCGGATTTGCCACCGGGACCAAGTGGGGCTTCATCAACCGCGACGCGCCAGGGCCGAAGTACGTCGTTGTCAACGCCGACGAGTCCGAGCCCGGAACTGCCAAAGACCGCTACATCCTCGAGAACTCACCGCACATGGTCGTCGAAGGCATCCTCATCGCGGCGTACGCCGTCGGCGCCAACCAGGCGTGGGTCTACATCCGCGGCGAGTACGACGGGCCGCATCGGATGCTGATCGAGGCCATCGAGGAAGCGCGCGCCAAGGGCTACATCGGTCCCAGGCCGATGGGCAAGGAGTTTCCGCTCGACATCAGACTGTATCGCGGCCACGGCGCCTACATCTGCGGAGAGGAGACGGCGCTCCTCGAGTCGCTCGAAGGCAAACGCGCGCAGCCGAGGTCTCGCCCCCCATTCCCCGCGGTCAAGGGCGCATGGGGCAGGCCGACGCTGCTGAACAACATCGAAACGCTCGCGACCGTGCCATGGATCATCAACAACGGCGGCGCCGCGTACGCCAAGCTCGGCACCGCCAAGAACCCGGGCACGCGCCTGCTCACCGTGAGCGGCAACGTGCGCAAGCCGGGCGTCTACGAAGTCGCGATTGGGGCGACCTTCCGGCACATCATCATCGACGTCGCCGGCGGTCCGCCCGAGGGCCGCAAGGTGAAGGTGTTCTGGCCAGGCGGCTCGTCCGCGCCCGTCCTTCCGGAATCGATGCTCGACACGCCCTCGGACGCCGAGTCGTTGGCAGCGGCGAAATCGATGGGCGGCTCAGGCGGCGTGATCGTGATGGATGACTCGCACTGCGTCGTCGAGGCCGCGCACCGCCTGCTGCAGTTCTACGCCAAGGAGTCGTGCGGCAAGTGCACGCCATGCAGGGTCGGCCAGGACTGGGCGGTTCGGACTTACGAACGGATTCTGGCCAACGAAGGGTCGCATGTCGAGCTCGACATCCTGCAGCGGGTCTCCGACGGGCTTCAGAACGGGCGCTGCTTGTGCGGCCTGGGGGATTCAGGTGGTTGGGTGATCGACTCCACACTGCGTCACTTCCGAAGCGAGTACGAGGACCACACGCTTCGTCACGAGTGCAACGTCGGAACGGTAAAGGTCAGTGCCTGACGTCAACGTGACCATCGACGGTCACAAGATCACGGTGCCCTCCGGGACGCTCCTGGTCGAAGCAGCCAAGACCGTTGGGATCGAGATCCCAGTCTTCTGCTATCACCACAAGCTCGACACGGTCGGTGCTTGCCGCATGTGCCTAGTCGAGATGTCGCCTGGACCCCCGCGTCCCCAGACAGCCTGCACGACGCCCGTCGCCGAGGGCATGGTCGTGAAGACGCTCAGCGCGATGGCCGTGCAGGCTCGCGCCGACATCCTGGAGTTCGAGCTCGCCAACCATCCGCTCGACTGCCCCGTGTGCGACAAGGGCGGCGAGTGTCCGCTGCAGGACTTCACGTTCCGCCATGGATATCCGACCAGCCGCATCGACGGGCCGCGCCTCCACTTCAAGAAGCCGATCCCGCTCTCGGACAGGATCGCCCTCGACCGCGAACGGTGCGTTCTCTGCTACCGCTGCACGCGCTACTACGACGAGATCGCCTGGGAACAGGAGCTCACGACCGACGAGCGCGGAGTGAAGTCGTTCATCACGAGCCAGTTCGAGCAACCGCTGCAGTCGATCTTCAGCGGCAACATCATCGACCTCTGCCCGGTCGGCGCCCTGACGTCGCGAGTCTGGCGGTTCGAGTCACGGCCCTGGGACATGACCCACACGGAGACGATCTGCTCGAAGTGCTCCGTCGGCTGCAGCCTGACCCAGTGGCAGCGCCGGGGCCAGCTGGTGCGCATCACGTCGCACGAGAACGACGACATCGACGAGGGCTGGATCTGCGACCGGGGCCGGTTCGACTACACCGACGTCAACGACCCGTCTCGGTACCGGACGCCGATGATCCGCGGGCAGAGGGCCACCTGGACCGACGCGATCACCGCGACCGCCGCCGGGATCAGCGGCAAGGGCGCGAAGCTCGGAGTCTCCCTGCCGCAGGACATCACCAACGAGGAGTCATACCTCTTCCGGCGACTGCTCGACGGGCCGCTGAAGGGGGCCAGGGTCAAGATGCACGGCCGGACCGCGATTCCAGCCCCCGCCGGACCAACCCTTCGCATCAAGGAGATAGATGACGCGCGCGTCATCATCGTCGTCGCCTCGGACATCGAGCATGACGTGCCCATCATCGACCTCCGCGTGAAAAAGGCGGTGGGCAAGCGCGGGGCGAAGCTCATCGTCATCTACCCTGACGGCGTCGACCTCGACCGGCACCCAGGGACGGTGCACATCCGCAACAAACCTGGCGAAGCCGCGGCCGAGGTAGAAAAGCTAGCGTCGCACGAGCTGCTGAGGGATCCAGGCGGACCAGTCGCCATCCTTTTTGGCGACGGCCACGGCACCGAGGACATCGCCGACCTGGTCGTCGCCTGCGGCGAGCTGGCGGAAAAGGTAGGCGGCAAGGAGCTGCCGCTCTATCGCGCGACTAACGAGCGGGGCGCGCTGGCGGCGGGGGTCGCGGGGTGGGACCGGCTCGACGGCGTCGAGGCGCTCCTGTCGTGGGGACCCCCGCCGACGGCGGGCATCCCGCCATCCGTGAAGTTCATGGCCGCCTGGGACCACCTGCCGCGCCCCGGCCACGAAAACGCCGTCGTGCTGCCGGCGGCCACTTTCGCCGAGCGCCAGGGCAGCTACACCAACGTCGAAGGCACGGTCCAGTTCCTGCGCCCGCCGGTCGCGCTCAAGCCACCGCTCAAGGAGGGGTGGGAAGTCCTTTGCGAGCTGGGTGCGGAGCTGGGATTGGAATCCGACTACCCGGGCATCGTCCCCATCCAACGCGAGATGGCCGAGCAGCCGCCATCACCCGAACCCGAGCCGCCCGTCGTCCTCATCGGACCGGCTCGCCCGTGAACGATCTCTACAACAACCCAATTGGGCACTGGGTGATCGTCGTCGTGGCGATGACGCTCCTACTGTTCGTGCTGCTGACCGCCACCGCGTACACCGTGTGGTTCGAGCGCGTGGCCCTCGGCTGGATCCAGCGCCGCCCGGGACCTAACCGCGTCGGTCCTGCCGGGTTGCTGCAGCTGGCGGCGGACGGCATCAAGCTCGCGACCAAAGAGAGCTTCGTACCCGAGAAGACGGACAAGCTGCTCTACGTGATCGCGCCGGCGATCGGCGTGGCGGCCGCGTTCATGGCCTGGTCGGTGATCCCGATCGGCCTCTGGTACAACGTCCAGTACTGGATCGCCGACGTCAATGTCGGGATCCTCGTCATCTTTGCCGTCAGCTCGCTGAACGTGTACTCGATCGTGCTCGGCGGCTACGCGTCGAACAACAAGTACTCACTGCTCGGCGGCCTTCGTTCGGCCGCCCAGCTGATCAGCTACGAGATGGCGTTGGGCCTGGCGCTCGTGCCGACGTTCCTCATCGTCGGTTCGCTGCGGCTGCGCGACATCGTCGAGTACACGGTGCACTGGGGCCCTTACACCGGCCCGATCCCGCTGATACTCCTCACGCCGATCGGCTTTCTCATCTACCTAATCGCGGCCACAGCGGAGACCAACCGCACGCCGTTCGACCTGCCAGAAGCCGAGCAGGAGCTCATCGGTGGATACCTCACCGAGTATTCGGGCCTGAAGTTCGTCATGTACTACCTAGGCGAATACGTTGGGGTCATCACAGTCTCAGTGCTTGCAACCCTTCTTTTCTTCGGAGGCTGGTACCTGTGGTTTGTGCCGCCGGTGCTGGCTTTCCTGCTCAAGGTCATCCTGTTCCTGTTCTTATACATTTGGCTTCGCGGCACCTTCCCACGCCTGCGTTACGACTCGCTGATGCGGCTGGGCTGGAAGGTGATGCTTCCGCTGGCGTTGGTGAACGTGATCGTGACCGCGACGATCCTGGTCGCGGTGCAGGGGTAGAGATGGCAGATCCGGAAAAGCAGCCCAGCGTCGCGTCAGACATCGCCGCCCTGGCGAAGGGGCTGAAGACGACGCTCGGCCAAGCGTTCCAGCCCAAGTTCACCACCGAGTACCCAGAGGAAAAGACACCTCGCGCGGAGCGGTACCGCGGCCGGCACTACCTGCGCCGCTACGACAACGGGCTCGAGCGATGCATCGGATGCGAGCTGTGCGCCGCCGCATGTCCGGTCGGCTGCATCCTGGTCATCGCCGCTGAGAACACCGACGAGAACCGCGTCTCGCCCGGCGAACGCTACGCCAAGACGTACGAGATCAACATGCTGCGCTGCATCTTTTGCGGATACTGCGAGGAGGCGTGCCCGGTGCAGGCGATCGTGCTCGGGCCCGAGTACGAGCTCTCGGACACCAGCCGCGAGAAGTTCATCTACACCAAGGAGAAATTGCTGGAGCCGCTCCCTCCAGATGTCCAGGCGAGACTGGACGCGAAAGGAAACACGTAGTTGGCGCTCGCCGTCTTCTTCGTCGCCGCCGCGCTCGCAGTGCTCGGAGGCATCGGCGTAATCACTTTCCGGCAGCCCATCCGCTCCGTGCTCAGCCTTGTCATGGTGATGCTCTCGCTCTCGGTCCTGTTTCTGCTCCTGAGCGCGCAGTTCGTGTTTGCGGTCCAGATCATCGTCTACGCCGGGGCGGTGATGGTCCTTTTCCTGTTCGTCATCGCGCTGCTCGGACCCGCGCGCGAGCTCGGGCGCGGACGCCTCAGGTTCCAGACCGCCCTGTCCGGGCTGTTCGTGCTGGCGCTGCTCGGCCTGATGTATTCGCTCATCCAGGGCATTCAGTACCGCCAGCCCGACAAGACCGACCTCTCGATCTTCGGCACCGTGCAGTGGATTGGCGCCTATCTCTTCACGAACTACCTGTATCCGTTCGAGCTGACCTCGATCCTACTGCTGGTCGCCGCGGTCGGCGCGATCTACCTCAGCCGGAAACGGACTGACGAAACATGAGCACGCTCGACATCGGCGGCTCGCAGCTGGACACATCTTGGTTCCTGGTGCTGAGCGCGATCCTGTTCGTGCTGGGCGCAGTCGGAGTCCTCGTCCGCCGCAACCCGCTCGTGATCCTGATCTCGATCGAGCTGATGCTCAACTCGGCCAACCTGGCCCTGGTCACCTTTTCGCGTCAGCTGCAGAACTACGAAGGCCAGCTCTTCGCGCTCATGTCCATGACGGTCGCGGCGGCTGAAGCGGTCGTAGGTCTGGCGATCCTGGTCGACATCTTTCGCGTGCGCGTCGCCGAAGACATAGATGACCTCAGCGAGCTGAGGGGATGACAAACCAGACGCTGGCCCTGCTGATCCTCCTCTTCCCCGCCGCCGGAGCTGTCCTGCTGGCCGGGCGCGGCTGGCGGCTCCCGCGAATCGTGACGGTCATCGTCGGACCCGGCGTCGTGTGGGCGTCGTTCGTGTGCGTTCTCGCGCTCTTCTTCGGCAAGGCGCAGGGCGACTTCACCTACTGGACCTGGATCAAAAGCGGTTCATTCGACGTGCCATTCAATCTCCTGGTCGACAGCCTGTCGATCTTTATGGGCCTGGTGATCACTGGCGTCGGCGGGCTGATCATCACGTACGCCGTCGGCTACATGGAGCATGAGGACGGCCCCAGCTACGCCCGCTTTTTCACCTACATGGACATCTTCATCTTCTCGATGCTGCTTCTCGTCCTGGCGGGCAACTTCATCTTCCTGATCGTCGGCTGGGCGCTGGTCGGCCTCAGCTCCTATTTCCTGATCGGGTTCTGGTATCAGCGCCACTCGGCGGTCATCGCGGCGCGAAAGGCGTTCGTCATGAACGTGATCGGCGACGTTGGGATGATCCTCGGCACCTTCTTGATCTTCGTGACCTTCAAGTCGGTCACGTACGCACCTGTTTTTCATGCGCTGACCCCGGGCGTCAGTAGCAGCGGCGCCCAATTGTCATACAAGTTCGTGGGCGACAACTGGATGCTCGAACTGGCGGCATTTTTCCTGCTCGTCGGCGCCATAGCGAAGTCAGCGCAGCTGCCACTGCACACGTGGCTGCCGGACGCCATGGAAGGCCCCACTCCGGTCAGCGCGCTGATCCACGCCGCCACGATGGTCACCGCGGGCGTCTACCTCGTCGGCCGGATGCACCCCATCTACGACGTCGCGGTCTACGCGCACGGCGCAGTGGCGATCATCGGAGCAGTGACGGCCCTGTTTGCCGCCACGATCGCCATCGTCCAGGTCGACATCAAGCGCGTGCTCGCCTATTCGACGATGAGCCAGATCGGCTACATGTTCCTCGCCGTCGGCATCGGCGCTTACGCGATCGGCTTCTTCCACCTCCTGTCCCACGCCTTCTTCAAAGCCGTCCTCTTCATGGGCGCCGGCAATGTGATCCACGGCATGAAGGACGAACAGGACATGCGCAAGTACGGCGGGCTGTGGAACGACATGCGCCCGACGGCGATCACTTTCCTGGTCGGGTCGCTTTCGCTGGTGGGCGTGATCCCCTTCGTCGGCTTCATCTCGAAGGAGCAGATTCTCGGCGCGGCATTCTCGAAGCCGGACGACACCACAGTGCACTTCCTGTGGTTCATGGGTTTCATCACCGCGCTGATCACCGGCTTCTACACCGGCCGCATGTGGTGGCTGTCCTTCTGGGGCAAGCCGTCGCCGCAGCGGCCGGTCGAGCACCCCCACGGGCCGCCGCTGGTGATGATGGTCCCAGTCTCGATCCTTGCCATCCTTGCCACGGTTGGCGGCCTGATCCAGACGCAGGCGCTGGGATTCGGGCCTTCCGCCGTCGCGGACTTTCTGGACAAGGTCGTCACGCCCAAACGCTGGGAGGGCGGCGGCGCCGAGGTGGCGGTGACGTTCGTGACCATGATTCTCGCCGCGGCTCTCTTTGCCGGCGCCCTGCGCATGAGGCCGTGGTCCGCTTACGTGCCCTGGGCGCAGCGACTGCTCGAGCACAAGTACTACTTCGACGAGATCTACGACGCCATATTCGTCAGGCCGCTCGACCGCGTGGCGGGCTTTGCTCTGCGAGACATCGAGCGGCCCGTGATCGATGCCGCGGTTGTCGACACCGGCCAGCTCACCAGGTGGACTGCGGGTGAGCTGAGCCTTACCCAGAGCGGGTACTTCCGCAACTACGTCCTGTACTTCGTGGTCGGCGTGGTCGCCATCGCTGGCGTGCTGCTGCTCGTGAAGGCGCTGGCATGAGCCTCACAGCGATCTGGGCGGTGCCCCTGGTCGGGGGCATTCTCGTCGCGCTGCTGCCGCCAAGGCTCGCCAAGTGGTTCGGGGTGCTGGTCGCTCTCGCCGACCTTGTGCTTGCCGGCCTGCTTGCCTACTTCTTTCTTCCCAACGAGCCGCGCTTCCTGTTCACGGAGACTGCCATCTGGATACCGCAGTTCCACATCTTCTACCGCCTTGGTGTCGACGGCATCAGCTTGTGGCTGATCGTCCTCAACGCGTTCCTGACGGTGATCGCCATCCTCGCCACGCAAGTCAACAACCGCACCGCCGGCTTCGTCGGCTTGATGCTGGCGATGTCGGCGGGGCTGGCCGGCGTCTTCATGGCGACCGACCTGGTTCTCTTCTACGTCTTCTGGGAAGCGATGCTGATCCCGGCCTACTTCCTGCTGTGGCAGTACGGCGAGGGACCCCGACCCGGATGGGCCGCATTCAAGTTCGTGCTGTACACGCTGGTCGGGTCTCTACTGATGCTCGTCGGCATCGTCGCCGAGTACATCCTGACGGGCCAGCAGACATTCGACCTGGCGAAGCTCGCGTCGCTCGCACCTTCACCCGCGTATCAGTTCGGACTGTTCTTCCTGTTCGCGATCGCCTTCGCGATCAAGACACCGCTGTTCCCCTTCCACAGCTGGCTGCCCGACGCGTATAACGCCGCGCCCATCCCCATGCTTGTCACCTTTGCCGGCGTGATGGGCAAGGCCGGTGCCTACGGCTTCCTGCGCATCGCAGTGCCCCTGTTCCCCCAGCCGGTCGACTGGTGGGACTGGCGCTGGGTAATGCCGGTGCTGGCGGTGGCGGCCATCATCTGGGGCGCGCTGATGGCGCTGACCCAGACCGACATGAAGCTGCTGGTCTCTTACTCGAGCATCAGCCACATGGGCTTCATCGTGCTCGGCATCTTTGCCTACAACGTCCAGGGCCAGCAGGGCGCGATCGTGCAGATGGTCAACCACGGGATCATCATCGCCGCGCTTTTCTTGATCGTCGGCTGGATCGCCGACCGCACCGGCACGCGCGATTGGACTGCGCTTTCCGGCCTCGCATTGCGAATGCCGGTGATGGCCGGCGTGTTCGCAGTCGTGACACTTGCTGCGCTCGGCTTGCCTGGCCTCAACAGCTTCGTGGGCGAGTTCATGACCCTCCTCGGTGCGTGGCAACGCGCGCCGGTGCTGGCGATCTTCGGCGCCATCGGGTTGGTCCTGACGCCGATCTACATGTTGCGGTTCTTCCAGGGCACCACGCAGGGTGCACCTGGTGGGCCTATGCCAAAGGCGGACATCTACGCGGGTCAGCTGACCCTGTTGGCGCCGCTGATCCTTCTGATGTTCGTGCTGGGCCTCTACCCGGTCGTGCTGACCAACCTCATGACCTCGCTCGGCCAGGCCGGACTGTATCGCTGACATGCCCACAGGCACCGACCTGACCTACTCGTGGACGCAAGCCCTCAACGACCTCGGCCAGATCGCGCCTATCGCCGCGCTGACCGGCTTCCTGCTGTTCACGATCATCCTCGACCTCGTCCTGCCGCGCAGCCGGCGCCAGGGGGCGGTCGCCATCGCCGCGGTGGTCGGGTTCGCATACGCGCTCGGTGTGGCCGTGTATCGCTGGCTGTTTGCGACTGGCGGTTACGCCTATCACAGATTTGCGACTGGCGATGGATTCGCTCTCTTCTTCGAGGTGCTCTTCGCGAGCCTCGGCATCCTGACCGTTGCCCTCGCGCACTCGTACCTGAAGCGGCGGGGACTGCTCGAGTCCGAGTTCCACATTCTCGTCATGGCCGCGGTCATCGGGATGATGGTGCTGGCCTCGGCGACTTCGCTGGTGACCGTGTTCCTGGGCGTCGAGATGTTGTCGATCGCGCTCTACATCTTGTCTGGCTACGCACGCACGGACCTCCGCTCCCAGGAGGCCGGCGCCAAGTACCTGCTTGTCGGCGGATTCGCCAGCGCGTTCGTCCTCTACGGCATGGCGCTCATCTACGGGGGAGCCGGCACGACGGTCATCCCCGACATCGCGCAGAGGTTGACCACTTCAGCCGGCTCCAACCCGCTGATCCTGCTCGGCATCGTGCTGATGGGTGTGGGTTTCGCCTTCAAGGTGTCGGCGGCGCCGTTCCACATGTGGACTCCTGACGTCTACCAGGGCGCACCGATTCCCGTCACCGCGTTCATGTCGGTCGGGACGAAAGCGGCGGCATTCGCGATGATCGTGCGCGTTTTCGCGGGCGGCCTGCCCCACCTCGCGCCCGAATGGCAGACGCTGTTCGCATTCGTCGCGGCGGCGAGCATCGGTTGGGGCAACCTGATGGCCATCGTCCAGACGAGCCTCAAGCGACTCCTTGCGTACTCAGGAATTGCGCAGGCCGGCTACATCCTGATCGGCGTCATCGCAGGCGGGCAGACAGGACTCGAAGCTGTCCTGTACTACCTCTTCGTCTACATGTTCATGAACTTCGGCGCGTTCGCAGTGATAACTCTGCTGTCGCGATCCGATGCGGATGCCGACAGCTTCAGCGATCTCGAGGGCCTCGCCCGACGCAACTGGGTCCTGGCTCTCGGCATGACCGTGTTCATGCTGTCGCTGGCCGGGTTCCCGCCGTCCGTCGGGTTCTTCGGCAAGCTGTTCCTATTCACAGCCGGCGTCGGGGCCGGATACACGTGGCTGGTCGTGTGGGCGGTGCTGATGAGCGTGGTCTCGGTCTTCTACTACGTGCGCGTGCTGATCCCTATCTGGTCACCGTCGACGCGGCGCGATGGCGTCCCCGCATCCCTCAGCACCCGTTTCACCATCGTTCTCAGCACCTTTGCCTCGATCGGGCTCGGCCTCTACCCCACCACCCTGCTGATCGCCGGCCAGCTCGGCGCGACCCCGATCAGCGGCGCTGGGCCTTAGCCCCGCAGCTTCTCGACAGCCGCCGCGAGCCGGCGCGCACGCGTGTCCGGTTTCTTCGCCTCGTCGAGGCTGCGCGCCATCTCTCTTTTGTTGGTGTAGGAAAGCTTCGCCCACGCCGCTGAAGCTTTCTTGTCGCGGGCGATCGCTCTGGCCAGGTCCGGCGGCAGCTCGACGGTGCGCGGAGCAGTGTCGAGCTCCAGCTCGACCGTGATGGTGTCGCCGCCTTTGACCCCGGCCGCCTGCTGGATGGACTTCAGGACGCCGAGGCCGAACGTGCCGTCTCCCATCGGCATCAGCGATCCGCGGTATGGGTTGCCTGCGATGACCGCCTGGATCTTCGGCCGTCCCTTGAGCCCCAGCATGGCGTTGACCTCGCGCGGCACGAGGACCCACGTCCCGGAGCCGGTCGGGTCGGGCTGCAGACGCGCCAGGAACTTCACGCTGGAATCGTCGCCCCTTTGCTGAACGGACGGGGGAAGCCGCCCGGTTGGAAGCTGACGAACGACGGGTCGAATCTGGCGCCGAAGAACAGGCTGGCGCTGGTGCCCTGCGCGTGAGCGGCCGCGTTCAACGCCGCAGGCTGCAGCGCCTGGTCGTCCCACCGCCCGGTGTCGAGACGCTTGAGCAGCATCTGTACCGCGGCGATTGTCTCTGCCGCCGAGAACGTGCAATGCCCCGCGCGATGCACGAACACCTGGCGCAGCATGTTCTGTTTGCCGGCCGCGCCGACGACCTGCGCGTACGCGGTCTCGTTGGGAGGCACGACCAGCCCATCGCCCGTCGTGTGCATCGACAGGGTGGGCACCGAAAGGTTGCCGTCGAAGGTGATGAACCGGCTGAGGTAGGCGGCCGCTTCGGGATCCGCCTTGATTCGCGGGCCGGCGTTGAGACGCGCAACGTCCGAATCGAGGTTCAGCCCGGCCGCGCTGTACAGCCCAGCCACTTCCGCCGCGTCCGAAGACTGCGCGAGCAGCTGCGTGTAGTCGACGCCCTCGTTCCATGAAGGATTGCCCCCCGCCCGCTGCTCGAGCTCGAGCCGGCCGGCGAATTCAAACCCGAAGTCCACGTCCGATTCCCAGGCGCCCTGCGCTCGGGCGCGCGCCAGATAATCCGTCGCCGCCGGCTCGGCCTCCGTCGGGCTGAACCATCCGGGGAGGTCGAGCAGAGCGGCGACCAGCGCCAATCTGGCCTGGCCTTGTGGAGTGGCCTGCGCCGCAGCGTAGACCTGCTCCGCCAGGCTCAAGTTGGTTTGGGCGTCGGTGATGTGGACGAGCTCGAGGGCCGAATCAGGCGCGAGCAGGGTCTTGAACGCATACGCCCCGTCCAGCCCCGCGTTCCATGTGGCAACGCTTCCCGCGAGTGCACCGCACAAGGGCATCGCGGCCGCGAATCGCTCAGGGTGCAGCTGCACTAGCCCGGCGGTGATGAGGCCGCCCAGTGAGTGGCCCCACGCGATGACACGCCTGGGCTTGCCGACGGCCTTCGTGAAATAGTCCAGCAGCGCTATCTGATCACGCAGCCCGTCTTCGACCGCCCAACCGGTGCTTGAGTACGCCGAGCCGGCCGCCGCAAAGTGATGGTCCAGGAGCCAGGTCCGCCCGATGCCCGCCGGTGCCGACTCCGCGGCATTGCCTCCACCCGGTCGGACGTAACCGTGGCTGTAGAGGAACAGCGTGCCGTTCCACTGCCCGGGGACGTCGATCTCGTAGCTCGCTGCACCGATCACCCCCGTCAGGTTTTTCGGCGGCGCCGGCTTGGGAGCAGGCTGGAGATTGCACGCCGTGGTCGCGACAAGAACGACCACGATCGAGAGGATCCGCATCGACCTAGATGTTCGACCTCGACTGACCACCGTCGACGCTGATGCACGCACCGTTGACCAGGCTCGCTTGCATGGAGCATACGAACGCGACGACGCCGGCGACCTCTTCGACCGTGCCGAAGCGGCCGAGTGGCATCTCGCGGCGCACGTAGTCGGCGATGCCGTCAGGGTCGGCCTGCCGGCGGCGGTGCCAGCCACCGCCTTCCCAGAGAATCGAACCAGGCGCGACCGCATTGACGGTGACGCCGCTCGGTGCCACCTCACGCGCCAGCGATTTGACCAGGCTGTTCTCCGCGGACTTGGCGGCGTTGTAGGCGGGCGCACCGCCTGACTCGCGTCCCCACAACGAGCTGATCATCACAACCCGTCCCCATCGCCGCTCTCGCATACGCGGCAGCACGAGCTTAGTCATGCGGAGGCTCACAACAACGTTGCCTTCGAAAGCGGCCGAGAATTCATCGTCGCCTGTGTCGTTCCAGGTACTGCCCGCCCTCGCGCCATAGTTGTTGACGAGGATGTCGACCGGCCCGAGGTTGTGTGCGGTCTCCTCCACGGATTTCGCGCAGCCCTCGAGCGTCGTCACGTCCGCCACCACGCCGAACCCGTGCAGCGATTCCGCGATGCGCTCGACGTCGGAGGCAGTCCTGGCGACCACCGAGACCCGTGCGCCCTCAGCCGCAAGCGCCTCGGCGATGGCCAGGCCTATCCCCTTTGTTGCGGCTGTGACGAGCGCGACCTTGCCCTCGACGCCGAGGTCCATGCTTCGCGCATCCTAATGAGGTGGTGCCGCCGTCTGCGATCAACGAGGGACCGCCCGTAACACCGCGGCCGTCGGCGACAGTGCTCCTGGTTCGTGGCGAGGAGCCATGGGAGCTGCTGATGGTGCAGCGACCCGGCGGCGCCGATTTTGCGCCTGGGGCATGGGTGTTCCCGGGTGGGACCGTCATCGAGGACGACCGCTCGTTCGAAGACGAGCTCCGCGCCGCCGCGGTGCGCGAAGTTTTCGAGGAGGTGGGAATCCTTCTCGCTAGCGACGCCGGCGACGCTGAGTGCATGTGGGTAGGGCGCGAGCTGCGTCGCGGTATCTCCTTTAGCGGTTCCATGCACAAGGCGGGCCTCGCGCCTGACTTCGGCGCTCTGGTGATCTTCGCCCGCTGGGTGACCCC
>DATEGL010000236.1:0-11943 GCA_035280145.1 Candidatus Dormiibacterota bacterium
CAGGCCCTCGACGGCGGTGGAACCGACGTGCTCGATTCTGCGTGCAACGCCGTCGAGCTCGCTGCCGATTCTCTTTCGCCAACTCTGATAAACGGCCGGCCAGCTCGGGTCATACTCCGCGACCACGATCGGCGGGTCTGCGCGTTCGCTGCCTTCGGTCAGCGTGAAGCCCGGCCACACGAACGGCATCGCCGAATTGGCCAGCGCCACGCGTTCGTCCAGCGGCAGCTTTTGCGGCGGCAGACCACGCGGCTCGGATGCCAGTCGATAGAGGTCGATGATCGTCGTGTGGTCGCCTTCCACCTCGCGGAGGCGGCGAAACGCTTCCAGCGGGGTCGCGTCGGGTGCCACGCCCGCACCGGCAAGCCGCTGCCGAAGGCTCGGCATCCGCGCGGAGGGCGTCAGACCAGGTCCAGGACGGCGACGGGAATGGTGCGTTCGGTTTTCTTCTCGTAGTCCGCGAACGACGGCCAGATTTCGGTCATCCAGGCATAGAGCTCGTCCCGCTCAGCGCCGCTGGGCACGACTCTCGCCCGCGCCCGCAGGTGCTCGGTGCCGTCGGGCGCCGGCACCTCGATCTCGACCTCGGGGTTGACCTGGATGTTGTGAACCCACTTCGGGTGCTGCGGAGCGCCGCCCTTTGAGCCGCAGACCACGTACGAGTCGCCACGCCGGCGGGTCACGAGCGGCGTGGTGATCTCATTTCCAGAGCGGGCGCCTCGTGAAGTCATCAGAAGCAGGTTGTCGCCCCACATTCCGATGCCGCGACCTTTCTTCTCGTGGAACTCGTCGATTGTCCGCTGGAACCAGGGAACCTGTTTCGCCATGGACCTCTCCAGTGATAAGGCCCGACTGGGGCATATTGTTCCTTCGGCACCACGCGGATCACCCGAAGTGTTCAGGTTACGTCTGATGGCAACCAACTACATCTGCGCGACCTGCGGCGCCCAGTTCGCAGCCACCGACGCCGCCCCGCTGCAATGCCCCATCTGCGAGGACGAGCGCCAGTACATCGGCTGGTCAGGCCAGCGATGGACGACGCTCGACGAGCTGCGGGCCAAACATCGCCACCAGGTTCGCGAGGACCTGGGCGTAACCGGGATCGGAACCGAGCCGTCTTTCGCGATCGGGCAGCGGGCTTTGCTGGTCCGCTCGCCCGGCGGAAACCTGCTTTGGGATTGCATCACATTGATCGACGACGCGACCGTCAGCGCGGTCCGGGACCTCGGCGGCATTCGCGCCATCGCAATCTCGCACCCCCACTACTACTCCTCGATGGTCGAATGGAGCAAAGCTTTCGACGCGCCGGTCTACCTGCACGAGGCGGACCGGCAGTGGGTGATGCGGCCCGACCCCGGCATCGAGTTCTGGACAGGCGGGACGAAAAGTCTGTGGGACGGCATGACGCTGATCAACGCGGGCGGCCACTTCGCCGGCGGCACCGTTCTGCACTGGCCGGCGGGCGACGACGGCAAAGGGGCGGTGCTGGCCGGCGACATCCTCCAGGTCGCGCAGGACCGGCGGTGGGTGAGCTTCATGTACAGCTACCCGAACTACATCCCGCTCTCCGCTGCCGAGGTGGACCGGATCGCGGCTACGGTCGAGCCGTTCGCATTCGAACGGATCTACGGCGCCTGGTGGGACCGCAACGTCAGCGAGGATGCGAAGAATGCGGTGCGGCGGTCGGCGGAGAGGTACAGGCGCGCCCTAGGCCTTTGAGCGCCGGCGCGTAGGCGAGCCACCAAACGCGGCGAGCACGATGACCAGGCTCACGCCTATGACGACGAGGAAGCCGACTCCGATCCACCACCGTACGTGCCAGAACGCAGCGGTCACACCGACAACAGTGAGCAGCGCGCTCAAGCTCAGCATGGAGTAGCAGTACACGAGCACCGTCGTGGTCCGGCGCTTCATCACCGCCTCCAGGTTTTGCTCCTCCTCGACCTGCTGGGCGCTGAAGCCTGCCTCCTCGAAAGCCTTGACGGCGACGTCGTCGAGGCGGGCCTTGCCCACGTCTACGACCAGCCTGAGCAGCACCAGCCCAGCGACATCGAACGGAAGTGCCAGCGCCAGCGCGGCAGTGGCCGCGACCACGGCGCTATCGACCGGACCGACTGTCAGGAGAGCAGCCAGGATGAGGAGGTTGAACGCGATCAGCGCACCGAAGATCCAGCTGCCAAGCTCGAGCAGCCATGGCGTGAGGCTCGTGACGAGGGTGGCCACGCCTCTCTTCGTCTGCTCCCATTCCTTGTCCGCCACCTGCCCATTGTTTACCTTCAGCGGACCGCGCGGCTGAACGAGCGCGCAGCTGCCACAACCGTCACGAGCGCCAGCCCGCCGATGGCGACGAACCCTTTGAGCACGTTCACGTCCGCGATGTGATTCGCAAACAGCGCGCGCTGCGCCTCGACGGCGTAACGCAATGGATTGAACGCCGACACATCCTGAAGCCAGCCGGGCGCCAGGCTCATCGGCAGCAGCACCCCCGACAGGAGCAGAACCGGCAGCGTGGCGCCGAACACTATCGCGCCGAAGGTGTTCTCGTCGCGCAACAACAGCGCGGCCGCGTACGAGATCGAGGCCATGAGCAGCGCGATCAACGCCATCAGGACGAAGGCCAGAGCGACGCCTGGCATGCGAAGCGACAGGCCAAGCGGGACAGACGCGGCCACGATCAGACCGGCCTGGAGGACCAGCATCACGACGTCGCGCAGAGTGCGACCCAGCAGCAGCGCCAGGCGGCTTGCGGGCGTCACCTGCATGCGCTCGATCACGCCGGCCCTGGCCTCGGCGATCAAGCTCCAGCCGCCGCTGGTCGCGCTGAACAGGCCCAGCTGGATGAGCAGCCCCGGAACGAAGACGTTGTACGCGCCGCCGCCAGGAAAGCCAGGCACCGATGCCACCGACTTGAGCAGGGGCGCGAAGAGGACCAGGTAGAGGATTGGCTGCGTCAGGCTGACGAACATGTACAGCGGGCTGGAGAGGCTCCGACCGAAATAGCGCTGAAAGACGTGCCACGTGTCACGCAGAAAGTTCATCTCAAGCAGCCTCCTCACGAAGCGACCTGCCGGTCTGGCGCAGGAAGACGTCGTCCAGGCTCGGCCGGCTCATGGACACGGTTTTGAGCACCACTCCGTTCTGCTCGAGGACCCGGAAGATGGCGGGCATCGCCGTCTCGCCGCAGTCCACGTAGACGCGGATGGAGTCGCCGTCGGGGAGCAGCGGATCGTGGTCGCGGATGAAGGAGCGCGAGCTGAGCACGTTCAGCGCTGCGCCCGGGTCGCCGGCGACGCCGAGCGTGATCACGTCGCCTGCGATCGCGCGCTTCAGCTCGTCGGGCGTGCCCTCGGCCACGATCCGACCCTGGTCGATGATGGCCAGCCGGTCGCACAGAGCGTCCGCCTCCTCGAGGTAGTGCGTGGTGAGGAACACGGTCGTCCCTTCCTCGCGCAGCCGCTCGACCTCCTCCCACATGCGGGCCCTGCTCTGCGGATCGAGCCCGGTGGTCGGCTCGTCGAGGAACAGCACCCTGGGGTGGTGAACCAGGCCGAGCGCGATGTCGAGCCGCCGCCTCTGGCCGCCGGAGTAAGTACTGATCGACCGATCGGCGACAGTCTCGAGCTCGAAAATCGTGAGCAGCTGGGCGGCGCGGCGCCGCGCCTGGCGCGCCGGCAGCCGGTAGAGCAGGCCCTGAAAGACCAGCTCGGCGCGACCGGTCAGGCTGTGGTCGGTGCCGCCCGTCTGACCGACGTAGCCGATGTGCTCGCGCACACGCTGCGGCTGGCGGCGCAGGTCGTAGCCGGCCACCGTCGCCTCGCCCGCCGTGGGCGGCAGCAGAGTGCTCAGCATGCGAAGCGTGGTGGTCTTGCCGGCGCCGTTCGGGCCGAGGAACCCGAAGATCTCGGCCTCCTTGACGTCGAGGTCGATGCCGGCGACGGCCTCGACGGTGCCGCGGCGAGATCCGAAGGTGCGCCGCAAACCACGAACTCGGATCACGGATTGGGGGCGCGGTGTATCATCCATGCTCGGGAATATACCACATTATGAAGCAACTTCACAATGTAGAATCTGCCGAAGTTTCCCGTTCCGCCTCCCTCGAGCAGCTGTGGGGCCTGGCCGTCGTGCTCAGCGACCAGATGGAGCGCGGGCTCGCCGAGCGTGGACTGACGCTCGCCAGGGCCGGCCTCCTCTGGCAGCTGCAGCAGGACGGACCCGCGACCCAGCAGTCGCTGAGCCGCTCCTTGCGGGTGACGCCGCGCAACATCACCGGGCTGGTCGATGCACTGGAGGCCGATGGACTGGCCGCCAGGCGGCCGCATCCGTCGGACAGGCGCGCGACGGTGGTGGCCCTGACCGACAAGGGCGCCAACCTGGCCCGGGCGCTGAAGCGGGACCAGGACTCCGGGGCGCAGTACTTTTTCAACGACGTGACGCCGGCCGAGCTGAAGACGTTCGACAAGGTCGTCGAGCGACTGATGCAGCGCCTGCGCAGCGCCATCGGGGAGACAGACCGGCAGGCCATGTGAGGGGCGGCGGTGAGGCGGGCCAGATGTATGGCCCGGCCCGCCCAGCCCGCCCAGCCCGCCTCGAAGCGCTTCCCTACTCCTTAACCAGCCCCACGAGGTGCCCTTCCGGATCCGCGAACATGGCGAACGCGACTCCGCCCGGGACCTGCGTCGCCGGCTGGACGGTCTTGCCGCCCAGTCGCTCGATCTGCTTCAACGCATCGGCGATGTCGTCGACCCCGATGTAGAAGGTGACGTGGCCGGGACCCTCCGGCGCCTTCCCGATGCCGCCATCGATCCCGCCAGTCTCCTTCTGATGAACCATCGAATACTGGAGCGGCGACTCGTCGGCCGGGCCGAGCGACCAGCCGAACGCCTCCGAATAGAACTTCCTCAGAGCGCCGGCGTCGCGCCCGAGGACCTCGAAATGGACGACCGGATTCCGTGTTGCGTTCTTCATGACCGGATCATGCCGGGCCATATGTGACACCTGCTGTCACCATCCCCGACTAATCTGTGAGATGTGCGTGCAGACCGTCTGCTTTCGATCCTGCTCTTGCTCCAGGCCCACGGAAGGTTAAGCACCGCCGAGCTCGCTGCCAGGCTGGAAGTGTCCCGGCGCACGGTGTTTCGGGATCTCGACGCGCTGAGCGCGGCCGGTGTCCCTGTTGCCTCGGAGCGTGGACCTGAGGGCGGCGCGTACCTGTTGGACGGTTATCGAACCGACCTCACCGGCCTGACCGAGCCAGAGCTCGAAGCGCTCCTGGCCTTCGGCGGGCAGGGTCCGGCGTCCGACCTCGGCCTGGGCGCGCAGCTGGACCAGGCATCTCGCAAGCTTGCCGTGGCCGCTGGCAAGCGAAGCGCCGGCCGCCTCCAGGAGCGCGTCCTCATCGACAGCGCCACCTGGTTCCGCGGCACACGAGTGCCGTCCCACCTGACGCGAGTTCAGGACGCCCTCTGGTCGAACCGCAGGCTGCTGCTGCGCTACCGGCGCGACGTCGATCGTGTAGTCGAAAGGATCGTCGAGCCCTATGGCCTGGTTTGCAAAGCAGGCACGTGGTACATGCTGGCCGGCGTTCGCGGCGAGACGCGCACGTACCGCGTTTCGAGGATCGAAGGCGCGGAGCTTACCGATGAGACTTTCGAAAGGCCGAAAGGCTTCGACCTGCGCGCTGTTTGGGCGGCCCAGGTCGGGAACTTCCGGAGCACGGCACCGCAGCGCGTCTCGGTAAAGGTGCGCGTCGACGCTGAGGTCTCTGCGCAGTTCAGCCACATCATCGGCGACCAGATCGTCGAGCGGCCTGGCGAGGGCGTGGTCGTGCTGGACTTTCCCGCGTGCGAGGCGGCGGTCAGCCCGCTTGCTGCGTTCGGGGGCCGGGTCGAGGTGCTCGAACCGAAGGAGCTGCGTGACCGCCTGGCGAAGATCGCCGTCGAGCTTTCGAATCTCTACGCCGTCAGCGGAAAGTCTTCAGCTTCGGCCAGAGGTCGTCGAGCGCGTACCTAGGTCCGCGGCAGACCGACAGAGGAGCCCCGAACTCTTCGTTGTGCAGCCCGTAGCTGTTCGAGATCGTGCCGGCAAGTTCGCAGGTGTCAAACAGGGTCGCCAGAAAATCAACGTCTACGCCGACGGCGATGACAGGGCCATCCAGCGAGCTCGGCCTCCAGTAGTAATAGGTCAGCTGACCGCTGACCGCGGTGGGCAGGCCACGCGATCGGCCGTAGGTGTTGATGGCGCCGGCCTCGCCATAGTTGTCGGTGAGGATCACCGCCGTCCGCCTGTCCTCAGGGCTCAGCGAGTCGTAGATCTGGCCGACCTGGTCCACGAAGTCGTGCCAGCCGATCGTGTCGCCGAAATCCTTTCTGATGACCGGCAGCTGCGTACGAGCGACTGCTGACTCTGGTAGAACGGGGAGCACGAGCGGCAGCAGAACGATCGCCTGGGCGAACAGGGCGATCGCGCTCGCCGGACGCAGCCATGTCCTAACGTCCAGCGTCAACTTCTCGAGCCAGCACATTCCGGCCCCGACCAGGAACGGGTGCAGCGGCCCGATGTAGTAGCTCTTGCCGGCAAACATATAGATAAGGAAGGGAACGGCCGCGGCGATGCCGAGCATGCGGCGCGCGGGATTCGCCATCAGCCAGTACAGTCCCGCGATCCACAGCGGTATGGCGAGCGGTCCGATAAGGGCAACCTGCTGTGCCAGGAACGTCAAAGGCGAAAAGTCGAGCGACTGCGCCGACTTGTGGTTGAGGGTGTACTCCACCGATGGCCAGCCATGGCCGGCCTGCCAGATGAGATTGGGGAGAAAGATCGCGAACGCAATCGCCGCCCCGAGCCACGGCCAGGGTGTGAGCAGCTGGCGCCGTGCCGGGGTCAGGACCGTTCCAGCGGCGAGGCCCAGGATCAGGGCGACGATCGTGTACTTGGTCTCGAGTCCGACCCCAATCAACCCGCCCAGCGCCAGCCACAAACGCCGGTCGCCAGTCCGCAGCAAACGGGCCACCACCCAGAAGGACGACATCCACACGAGCTGATCGAACGTGACCGTCTGGAAAAGCCAGTTGGCACCCAGCAGGACCGGGCTCGTCGCCGCGCCGATCGCCGCGAGAACCTGGGCGGCGCGACCTCCTCCAAGCTCGCGTGCGATCAAGGCCGCCAGGACCACGATCAGCGCCCCGGCAAGCGATGGCCAAAGGCGCAGTCCCCAGACCGAATTCCCAAACAGCTCGAGGCTGAGCCGCGCGATCATCGGCGTCACAGGTGGGTAGTCGACGTAGCCCCAGTCGGAGTGGCGGGCGCTGTCCAGGTAGTACAGCGAGTCGCGGTGAAAGTCGTACTGGCCGTTGGTGATTAGGTGAAGGGCCAGCACCGAAGCCGCGATCACGAGGATAGGTCGAAGCTGAAAGCGGACCGGCTTCACCGAATGTGATTGTGAGAGACGAAGTTGGGCTGTAGGCCGGATTCATTCCGGACGTCACCAGGCGTTGCCCTCCAGACGCCTCCAAACGTTGCTGGCAACGGAGGGGGCTTCACGGGGGAGGCCTGCCTCCCCGTGAAACAGACGAGCCGGACTCAGTCCTCGGGGACTATGGAAGCGCCTCGATGAACAAATTGCGGGCGAATCGACTTGAGGATTGCTTCGTACCGGCACCGATCGCACGTCGGCGGAGGGCAGTCTCGCTCATCGCAGCAGGCGCAAGACTCGATGGTCCGGCCGCAGTTCACGCATTTCAGATCTGAGGCGACGGGGCTCTTCATGATTTATTTCCGTGCGCTTCGAGCGCGTCACGCTGCAGGAGCAGGCCGACGAGCTTGCCGTCGGAGGTCGTGACGGGCGAACTCTCTGCCTTGTGATCGACCATCACGTGCGCCATCTCGTCGGCCAGCACGTACGGCCGGTAGGTGCTTGGCGCCGGCCGCATGGCCTGCTCGATCGTCAAGTTTCCGTCCTGCGCCAGCTCTTTCGAGCGAAGCAGGCCGAAGACGATGCGTTCATCGTTCACCACCACGACGGCATCCCAGCCCTGCGCGTGCACGCGATCCCTGACGTCGGCCAGGCGCTCGTCGAGATGGCACGTGGGCACGTCCCTGCGAGCGAGCGTGCCGGCTCTCATGCGGGTCGCGTTGGTGCCCTCAGTCGGAAGCCCGGCCGCCATCCAGTCCAGCTTGCCACCGGGATAGTGGTACACATCGGCGAAGCCGAGGCTCTCGAGCCGCCACGCGGCTCGTGGGGAAAGGTCTCAAGCAGGGTCCCAGCAGTACACGATCACGGGCCGGTTGGTGTCGAGAGCTTTCACGCCCTCGGCGTCGATGTGCCTCAGCGGGATGCTGATCGCCCCCGGCAGATGGTCTTCGGCGTACTCCTCGGCTGGCAGCACTTCGACCAGCTGGGCGCCCGCATCGACCATCCGTCGCAGCTCGTCGCGATCTACTTCCTTTGGCATCTAGTCCTCCTCGGCAACGAGGTCCGCCCAATCGGCGGCGCCCAGATCGGCCGCTTCATCCAGCGTCATGACGCGACCGGTCATGCCCGTTTCACCTGCCCACGTGCGGGCCAGCTCTGCATCGGCAAAGAGGTTGCTGTTCGGGCACCACTCCTCGTAAACGTTTGCGCAGCATTCCATCAGCTCGTCGTCCGGCCGGAACAGAACCGCCGTGTTCGATACGGGGCGACCGCCCTCGAATCGAACCTCGATCGTGCTTCCATCGGGACTCGGTGAGGTTGCGCGTCCGCTTGCGTGCAGCGCACCAAAGACGCCAAGAATGTCGTACGCGCACCAGGTCCAGAAACGCCGGCCATCCAGATCGATCTCGTGGCGGTCGGGGGTGACGTTGAGCCCGGCGGAGCCGATTACTCGCCCGCCCGCATCTCTTCGGATCCTGCCGGCATTGTGCAGTTCTTCCAGCACAGCCGACACTTCCTCCGAGCTGATCCCAGTGGCTTCGGCGAGATTCGCGACCGCGACGGGCGACGCAGTGGAGAGAAGTCTGCGAAACGCAGCGTTGCGTACCTGGTCTGCCGCCGTCATACCCAGTCGGGACCGATGCGAGTGCAGGTCGCCAGCCGCTCTGCGATCGGTTCGATGGCCGACTCCGCATTGGCGGCGATGCGGTCCAGGCCGTGCAGGGCGAGGCTGTACACGACCTCTCTGCCGCGCCTTTCCGTGGTGACAAATCCACAGTGGCGAAGGCAGGCCAGGTGAGTGCTGACGCGCGGCTGCGGCTGCGCCACGGCGTCGACGATCTCGCCCACCGTCAGGTCGCCGTCCTCCAGCAGTTGCAGGATGTGCAGACGGATCGGGTCACCGAGGACGCGGAAAAAACGCGCAGCGGCTGAGCGATCGGTTGGGGTGATAACGCCGGAATACATATCTGGAAAGCAGGATATCATAGTCACCAATCCCCTGGAGGTATCCAATGCGAACCGGACAGACCACCGACGAGACTTTCGTAGCGAGCACGGCGGAGGCGATCAAAGCGGCGATGCCACGGCTCGACGAGACTGACCGGAACGTCGCGACGGCGATCCACCGGCTGATGAGCGGAGGTGAAGCGGTTGATCCGCCTGCGATTGCTCAGGCAGCTGGGGTTTCCGTTGCCGAAGTTAATTCGAGGCTCGACTCGTGGCCCGGCGTTTTCCGCTACGCGGATGGCCAGGTCGCCGGTTTCTGGGGCCATGCCATCGCGGCGCTGGACCCCGAGTACCGCCTCGTAGCCGGCGACGCGACCACGTACGGCTGGTGCGCTCTCGACACGCTGTTCATCCCGGGAATCATCGGCAAGACAGTTCGCGTCGAGGCATCCGACCCGGTCAGCGGCGATGCTGTTTCGCTGACCGTCGACGCTGCCGGCGCACGAGACGTGACGCCAGCGGGCGCGCGCGTGTCGATGGTGGTCCCAGACGGTCCTTTCGGCTATGACGTCATCGACAGCTTTTGCCACCGGGTGTACTTCTTTGCATCAGAGGAAACAGGCGGAAAATGGGTGGCGGAGCACCCGGGGACTACACTCATGTCGATTCAGGACGCTTTTGAGTTGGGCCGGTCGATCGCGCCGTGAAGATCACGGTCCAGTATTTCGACGGATGCCCGCACTGGCAGCTCGCCGACGCACGCCTGCGGAAGGTGCTTGGCGACATTTCGCGCGACGACGTCAGCGTCGATTACCAGCTGATCGATTCGCCGGACACCGCCGTGCGGGTTGGGTTTCGCGGATCGCCATCGATCCTCGTCGACGGCATAGACCCGTTCGCCACAGGCGCCGAGCCGATCGGCATGTCGTGCCGCGTGTTCCGGACCGAAGCCGGATTTCAAGGCGCGCCTTCCGAGGCTCAGCTGCGCGAGGTGCTCAGGACCGGGTAGGCGCCGGCTCGTGCAGGTGGAATCAACCGACCCGACGGAGTAGTTTCTAGGGCGGATGGATCGGGCGACCGAGTTCGAGCTCCCGGATCAGGAAGGTCGGCCCTGGCGCCTGTCCGGCCATCTGGCCCGCGGACCGGTCCTGCTGATCTTCTATCGAGGCGATTGGTGACCCTACTGCAACGGGCAGTTGGCCTCGTACGCGCGGGAATGGGAGCGATTCGTCGCTGAGGGCGTGAGCGTGGCCGGGATCTCGGTCGACCCCGTCGAGAACAACCGGGCCATGGTCGAGAAGCTGCTGCTGCCCTTCCCCTTGCTGAGCGATCCCGAAGGCCGGGTGATAAAGGAGTGGGAGGTATGGGCCGACAGCGAGAGCATCGCCAGGCCATCGATCTTTGCCGTCCACAAGGACGCAACGATCGGGTGGCAGTACATCGGCACCGACTACGGCGATCGGCCCACAGATGACGAGCTGTTCAGCTCACTCAGAGGAGGTGCGTGATCGTGGCACGTGGAGACAGGCCTTTGCCGTTTGAGCAGCTCGAGCCCTACATGAGGGGCGCCAAGTTTGCCGCCCGCGCGCTGAGCCTGAGGCATGCGGCACACGACCCGGACCTCGCTGACGACGCCGCGCGGTATTTCGACATGGCCGAGCGCTACCGCCAGGCGGCGATTGAGACGTTCCGCCTCAAGCGCGACCGGGCTCAGTCGTAGAGCTAGGCCCGGTTAACTCAGGTTGTGGAACGCGGTCGCCAGATCAGCACTCGAGCCGATCACGCTGCTGCCTGAGCTGGCGAGCGGTCCAGGCTCTCCTGCCCAGCCGGCATTCGGCCCGTAGAGAAAGTACGCATCCCAGACGATTCCTCTGCCTTCGTCCGTGTGCGCGGCGAACCACGTCCCGACCACTCGGTTTGGGTCGTAGTAATTGGTCACACGCGGATCGTTCAGCACCCGCCGGTCGACAAGAGCTCGCGAATCACCCGGCAGCATGTCAAACCAGACGACGTAGACGCGCACCGCCGATGACGGGTAGCTCCTCAGGATGTTGGTGCGCACCCAACGGGCGCCGGCAGCGCAGGTGGGTCAAGTCGGCGACAGAAGCAGGATCAGTCTTGGACGGCCGGCATCCTGGTTGAACGCCGCCTGCAGCTGATCGACTCGGGTCAGGTCGGTCAGGGGAGCATCGGGGCCTGACGCGGTCTCGCCAACTCGCGAGACTGCCTCCGACAGGTAGCTGTGTGGATTGCCGAGCTGAATCGCAGCGACGGCAAATACGAGCAAGAGCAACGCGGCAGTCGTCCAGTACTTCTTGACAGCAGTCATTTCTTGACGAGACCTGCCTCGACGATACGCGCCGGCACAGCGCCTGAGCTGAACCGGGAATAGACGAACACAGTCGGTGTTGCGCTTCCTACCGGGGCCGTTGTTGCGGGGGAGGACGTAGACCTCCGACCAATCCTCCCCCGCTCCCCACTGCGCGGCCGCCTGGTCTCTCGTCAGGCCGCGGTCGATTCGATAGCGGCGGCCATCTGCCAGCGGGCGTCGGCGGACGACCCCATGACCACGGCCGTGCCGACCG
>DATEGL010000237.1:0-2257 GCA_035280145.1 Candidatus Dormiibacterota bacterium
CGGTTCGAGCGTTTGCCCGAACGAAGTACGAAATCGCCCTTCAGGTAAGACGCGCGCACCAGGTCGCGCGCCAGCGCCTCGCGTCCCCCGACCACCGGGTCAATCTAGCGGATAGAAGCAGGCCGCCTTGTGGTCCTGTCCAAAGTCCTCAAGCGGCGGGACTTCCTCCGCGCAGTGCTCCCGCGCGCGTGGGCACCGGGTGCGGAAGCGGCAGCCCGACGGCGGATAGACCGGTGAGGCCACGTCGCCCTGCAGGATCACGCGCTCGCGCCTCGCCTCGATGCGAGGGTCGGGAATCGGGATCGCGGAAACGAGCGATCCCGTGTACGGGTGCCGCGGCCGGCGGTAAAGCTCGCCGCCAGGCGCGCTCTCCATCACCTTGCCGAGATACATGACGGCGATCCGATTGGAGATGTGCTTCACCACCGAGAGGTCATGAGCGATGAAGAGGTAGGTCAGGTGGAACTGGGACTGCAGCTTCTCGAGCAGATTTATGATCTGGGCCTGGATCGAAACGTCGAGGGCGGAGATGGGCTCGTCGCAGACGATGAAGGTCGGCTCGACCGCGAGGGCGCGGGCGATGCCGATGCGCTGGCGTTGGCCGCCCGAGAACTCGTGCGGGTAGCGGTCGGCGTAGCGCGGATTGAGGCCGACGATCCGCAGCAGCTCCGCGATTCGCTCAGCGCGGGCGCGACCGCCGGCCAGGTGATGAATGTCGAGCGGCTCGCCGATGATGTCGCCGACCGTCTGCCGCGGATCGAGCGACGCGTACGGGTCCTGGAAGATCATCGTCATCTCCCGCCGCAGGCGCCGCAGTGACTCTCCGCGCTTGCGCGAGATGTCTTCGCCCTTGAAGACGATCGAACCCTCAGTAGGATCCAGTAGGCGGATCACAGTCCGGCCAAGCGTCGACTTGCCGCAGCCGGACTCTCCAACCAGCCCTAGCGTCTCGCCGGCCTTTATGTCGAGGTCGACCCCGTCCACCGCGTGCACATGCGCGACGGTCCGCTGGGTGATTCCGGACGTCACGGGGAAGTACTTCTTCAGACCGCGCACGGAAAGCAGCGGGTCGCTGGTGGTCCACGCCCGCTTCAGCTCGCGCTCTTTGGTCGCCTCAGGCATTCAGGTTCGTCCCGGCCTGCGTGACCCAGCACGCGGCCTGCTGCGTCATGCCGACCTGCTCCAGCTGCGGCACGTCTCGCGAGCAACGGTCGATCTTGAAGGTGCAGCGGGGATGAAACGCACAGCCTGACGGTACGTCGAGGAGGTCTGGCGGGATTCCCGAGATCGGCCGCAGCGGCTCATGGCGGTCGGCGTCGAGACGAGGAATCGACTTGAGCAGCGACCACGTGTACGGATGCTGCGGATGCGCGAACACGTCCTCGGTGGGGCCAGACTCGACGATCTTCCCGGCATACATGACCAGCACCCGCCGGCACATGCCGGCCACCACTCCGAGGTTGTGCGTGATCAGGATCGTCGCGGTGCCGAACTCTCGATTCACGTCGCGCAGCAGCTCGAGGATCTGAGCCTGGATGGTGACGTCAAGCGCAGTCGTCGGCTCGTCGGCGATGAGCACCGAGGGCGACGTGGTCAGGCCCATCGCGATCATCGCCCTCTGCCGCATGCCGCCCGAGAACTGGTGGGGAAAGTCCTTGCTGCGCTGCTCAGCGTGCGGGATGCCCACCTTCTTCAGCATCGCCGTGGCCTCGCGCAGCGCGTTGGGTCGCTTCCTCTCGGCGTGCACGACCAGTGGCTCCGCGACCTGCCAGCCGACCCTGAAGACCGGGTTGAGAGACGTCATCGGGTCCTGGAAGATCATCGCGATCGATTCGCCGCGGACCTCCTGCATCTCGGCCTCGCTGAGCTTCGTCAGATCCTGGTCCTTGAGCATCACGGTGCCGCTTACGATCCGGCCGGGCCGAGGGACGAGCCGCATGATGCTGAGCGCGGTGACGGACTTACCAGAGCCCGATTCCCCGACGATGCCCAGCGTCTCCCCCGCCTGCAGGTCAAAGGAGACACCGTCCACCGCTTTGACCACGCCCTCGCGGGTAAAGAACTGGGTCTTCAGGTTTTTCACTTCAAGGACGGTCTTGGCCACGAGCTAGCGCAACCTCGGGTCGAAGGCGTCTCTCAGCGCGTTGCCGAACAGGTTTGCGGCCAGGACACTGAGAAAGATCGTGATGCCCGGCCAGACCACCAGCCAGCTCGAATGGAAGAAGAAGGTCTCGGAGTTGGTCAGCATGTTGCCCCA
>DATEGL010000238.1:0-3267 GCA_035280145.1 Candidatus Dormiibacterota bacterium
GCCTGGTGGTACTGCGAGCTACCGGCGATCTGGTAGATGGCAGGGTCGACGAAGCCGAGCTGCCGGTGCGCGAGCTGGTCGGCCAGCGCCACCAGCCCGGCCCAGAAGGGGGCCGCGGCGCTGGTGCCGGTGGCCGGGCGCACGATGGCCTGGCCGGCGGGGCCGCCGCCGGCGGCGACGGCCATCCCGGTGTCGAAGGCCGCATCACCGGCGACGTCCGGTACCCCACGGGTGGCTTCGACTCCAAGGACTCCGTCCTGGTAGCCGGGCCGGGCGAACAGGTGGCTGCACCCGCCGCCTGAGGCGGACGAGTCGTCGCCGGACGGAAGCGCGGGCAGGGTGTTCCACGCAGTCTCACCGACATACGCGCCAGAGGCCCGGTCGGCGGTCAGGCTGGTGCCGCCGGCGGCCAGCACCAGAGGGTCTGAGGCGGGCAGGCTGACTTCCTTGACCGGGGTTGTCGCCCCGAAATGCAGGTCGCTGGCCGCGCCCTTGTCACCGGAGGCGGCCACCACCGTGACGTGATGGTCGCGGTCCACCCGCAGCGCGGCGTCCCACCCGGCCACCTCGGCGGAAGTGAGGTAGTGCTCGCCGATGGTGGCGCTGATCGAGAGCACGGCGCCGAGGGTCGCGCCGAGCCGCAGGAACGCGGTCAGCGCCGCGGCGAAGTCCGCGGGGCTGTTCACCGCCGACTGCTTGACCAGGACGATGGTGATGGCGGCCGCCGGGGCGACCGCGTGCACCATCTCGACGTCCTCCACCTCCTCACCGCTCGCCAGCCAGGGTGAGGCAGAGCCGGCGAGGCTGTTCTCCACCCGCAACTGCGCCCCGGGCAGGCCGAACAAGCTGTCGAATCGCGCCATGTCCAGGCGGATGTCGGTGGCGTCAGGTCCCGGCTGCTCGGCGACCTCCGGCATCACCACCGTCTGTCCGCGTCCGTCGATCCCGCGCTCCAGTAGCGGCGAGATGCCGTAGGCGGTACGAAAGACCTGCGGCGTGTAACACGTGGCCGGCGGCACCAGGCAATTTGAGTACGGTGGCGTGCCGGCCTTCCCCGACCGAGCGGTTCCGGCGTGTGACGGCTCAGCAAAGGGAAGCCCGCAGGCTGCGATGATCATGGGTAGCACAGCGGCGCCAGCCGCCAGCATCCTTGTTTGCCTGGTCATGCGGGAACGGTAAGCGGAGGGTCGGCCGGAGGTCTCCACCCTCGTGAGGCATTTCAACTCCCCCGATTTGGGGTGTGGAATTCACCATCCGCTATCACGAGCTGTTCAGAGCGGTCAAAGGTTTTGGATCTGCGCTAAGCAAACCTGTCAGCGGTCAGCTCAATCTCAGCGCATCGTTCGGGGACCACGCAGCAGTCCTCAGTGCGGGATAAAGCACGAAATCGGGGGATGGCGTGCTACCTCGTCCGGGGGACGACTTCCCGTGCGGTCGCGCCTAGACTCACGGCCATATGCGCGGCATCTACGACGCCTGGCGCGATCGCCTTGGGCTTCAGGCAAGGATGACCGCCTCCTACGTCCTTGTAACGGCCGCTGCCGTGATGGTGGCAGAGGCGATCGCGCTCGTTCGGCAGGAGGATTACCAGGCGTACCTGGTCGTCCTGCTCCTGGCGCTGCCCTTGGGTGGATTGTTCGGGGTCGTGATCACACGAGGCATGGTCACGCGGCTGCGCGTACTGACGCACACGACATCGGGCGTCGCCGAAGGCGACTTCACTCAGCGAGTGATCAATCGATCGGGCGACGAGCTGGGCCAGCTCGAGCGCAACTTCAACGAAATGGCTGAGCGTCTGGAGGCTGCGGTCAGCCGGGAGCGGCTGTTGGCGGACAAAAATGGGCGCCAGGCTGAGCGCAGCCGAATCTCACGAGAGCTCCACGACTCGATCTCGCAGGACCTCTTTTCGATCAGCCTCCTGGCCGCCGGGCTGGAAAAGGCGCTTCCTCAAGGCTCGCCGCTACGCGACGAGGTCCACACGCTGGCGGCAACCGCGGAGGCGACCAACCGCGAGATGCGCGCGCTGCTCCTGGAGCTTCGGCCGGCAAGCCTCGAAGAGAAGGGCTTGACTGCCGCACTGGAAGAACTCGCGTCTGGTTACTCCGCGCGGCTCGGCCTGACCGTGAACGTCGACCTCGAGAATGTCTCGATGCCACCTGCGATCGAGCTCGCCATGCTGCGCATCGCCCAGGAAGGGCTCGCCAATGCGTCCAAGCACTCGCGAGCGACGATGGTCTCTCTTACACTGCGTCGGCTCGACGACGATATCGTCCTTAGCGTCGCCGACGACGGACTCGGTTTTGAACCGAACCGCTACGGCGGGTCCGAAGGCTTCGGTCTCAAGCACATGACCGAGCGCGCGGCCGAGCTGGGCGGAAGGGTGTCGGTCTCGAGCGAAGCGGGCAAAGGCACTATAGTCAGCGCCGAATTTCCAGTTCCGACACCTTGATTCGGGTCCTGATCGTGGACGACCACACCATTGTCCGGCAGGGCTTGCGGTTCCTGCTTCAGCAGCAGGACGACATCGAGGTCGTCGGTGAAGCGGGCGACGGAGAAGCAGCCATCGAGGCCGTGCGCGAGCAGGTTCCGACGGTGGTGCTCCTCGACCTGTTGATGCCGCGCACCGACGGACTGACGGCCCTGCGTGAAATCAAGCGCCTCAGTCCCGCGACGCAGGTCGTGATCCTCACATCGCACCAAGGCGACTCGAGCCTGTTCGACGCGATCAAGGCGGGCGCGGTTTCCTACGTGCTCAAGACCGCCGGCGTCGACATGCTTGTGCAGTCGGTCCGGGCGGCGGCGCTCGGCGAGAGTGTTCTAGACCCGAACGTCGCGGCTCGCGTGCTTGAAGAGGTTCGCAAACCCGGCAGTCGCGAGACAGTCGAGCTTCTTTCGCGGCGGGAGATCGAAGTCCTGACCGAGCTCGCGCGGGGACGGTCGAACAAGGAGATCGCAAGGGAACTCTCGATTGGCGAGGAGACAGTGAAGACGCATGTCTCCAACATCCTTTCCAAGCTGCACCTAGCGGACCGCACTCAGGCCGCGATCTACGGGCTGCAGAGAGGTCTCATTCCACTGAACGACGCGCTCGAGGCGCCATAGGCGAAGCCCGAGCAGGCGCATCCAATACGAGTGCAAGCATTGCCGGGGCGCGGCCACATCCCAGCCCACGGGGCGATGCTCTACCAATCACGTTTGCGAGCTAGCTCGGAGAGAGTCAACTCCTGATCAGCCGCTAGTGCGACGACCAGCTTCCCGTCTCAGCTG
>DATEGL010000239.1:0-9111 GCA_035280145.1 Candidatus Dormiibacterota bacterium
TGTGGGTCAAGACCGAACGGTTCGGAGCAACTGGAGGATGAGCATGCAGACGTCCGACATGCGACTCGACGGCAACGCCATCGGTGGCCTGCTCCGCGAGATCTTCACGATGGAGATGACCACGGCGGTGGGCACGTGCGCCTCGTGCGGGGCGGTCAACGAAATGGGCCGCGTGCACGTGTACGTGCAGGCGCCCGGCACGGTGGTCCGCTGCCCATCTTGCGAGCAGGTGCTGATGCGCATCGTGCGCGGTCGCGGCCGCTACTGGGTCGACCTCAGAGGGACGCGCACTCTGGAGCTGGCTGAGGGCTAAGCGGGCGCTCCGGGCTTCTTCATTGCCCACGGGCCGAATTTCACCAGTCCGACCAGCAGCCAGACGAACAGGCCCAGTCCGACGACGGAGAAGACCTCGCTGATAGCGAGTGACCACGTCGGGATCGGCGAGGTGTCGGGCCGGGCAAAGTACTGAAGGTTGGACACGGCGCCCAGGGCGTCGAGGCCGAACAGCACGAGCGCCACCCAGAACATCCACCGCCAGCCGAGAAAGCTCCCGAGCGCGGCCAGGAGCTCGAAAGCGGCGATGACGATGACGACGGCGACGGCAAAGAAGATCGCGATGTTGACCACGGTGTCGATGTCGGTGCCCTGCGGTATCTGCGTGCCCTGGGCCTTGATGACCCGCACCATGCTGTCGTGATTGATGAAGATCGCCGACGTCACGAGCGAGAAGAACACCTGGACCACGAAGTAGCCGGCCGTCGCCAGCTGCATGGGCCGCGTCCATGGAGTCGGCTCGCGGGTGCCCTTCGGGATCGGCACCCATTGGGCTCCGTCCCACCGGAACTGGCCGTCGGCTGAGACCTGGCCGACCGTGGCGGTTGGTTGCTGGCTCAAAGCGGCACTAGAGTAACCGCCCCTACGCTCGAGATCAGGCTACGGAAGATTGCCACAGGCGCAGACGACCGGCCATGGCCTTCCGACCGTTGAGGTACAAGACGTTAGTAGGCAACAGGAGGCTGCGTTGTCTGCACACCCGCCGGTGCAACAGCAAATCCGCGGATGGCTCGACGCCGTGGTGGCGCTCGGCCTCAAGGTCAAGGACCGCGAGGCTCGGGCCCATAACCTGCGGGTGGCTCGCCTGTGTGTCCAGATTGGGCGCCAGATGTCGATGAGCGCGCACGAGCTGCGCGTGCTGGCAAGGGCTGGGCTGCTGCACGACATCGGCAAGGTCGCGATTCCAGACGAGGTGCTGAGCAAGCACGCGGCGTTGGACGACTCCGAATGGAGCCTGATGCGAACCCACCCTGAGATGGGGCTCACGCTGCTGGACAGGGCCGGCCAGTCGAGCCGCGAAGTCTTCGCGGTCCTGTATCACCACGAGCGGCTGGATGGCAGCGGCTACCCATACGGCTTGAGGGCCGAAGCGATCCCGCTCGAAGCCCGCATCGTCGCCGTCGCAGATACGTACGACGCGCTGGTCTCCGACAGGCCGTACCGCGAGGCGGTGTCGGAGGTCGAGGCGCGTCGAGTGCTGTTCGAGGAGGCAGGGCTGCGGCTCGACGCGCGCGCCGTCTCGGCGCTCTTCCGGGCGCTCGATCAGGTCGGCCTGGGACCGAGGCCCGCGCTGGCGTTCTAGGCGAATCCTTCACCATGTGAGGGGTGAAGTTCGGGATTGCTCTCTTCCCGACCGACTACGCGATCTCAATGACGGAGCTCGCGCCGGCCGCCGAAGTCCTTGGATTCGAGTCTCTCTGGGTAGCTGAGCACTCGCACATACCCACCAGCCGGCTGTCGCCATGGGCCGGCGGGCGTGAGCTGCCGAAGCACTACTGGCATTCGATGGATCCGTTCGTCGCCCTGACGTTGGGCGCGGTGGCCAGCAAGACGATCCTTCTTGGCACCGGCGTCTGCCTGCTCATCCAGCGCGACCCGATCCACACCGCCAAATCCGCGGCCAGCGTCGACCTGATCTCCAACGGCCGGTTCATCTTTGGCGTCGGCGGCGGCTGGAACCGGGAGGAGATGGAGGATCACGGCACCGACTTCCACACACGCTGGAAGCTGCTGCGCGAGAAAACGGAGGCCATCAAGGCGATCTGGACCAACGAAGTGAGCGAGTACCACGGTGAGATGGTCGACTTCGGGCCGATGTGGGCGTGGCCTAAGCCGGTCCAGAAGCCCTGGCCGCCGATCATCCTCGGCGGGAACGGGCCGAAGATCCTGGAGCGGGTGGTCCGCTACGGCGACGGCTGGATGCCGAACCGCGGCGACGTGCTCGGGCGGATACCCGACCTGCAGCGGATGGCGGAGGGTGCGGGACGCGGGCCGATCCCGGTGACCTACTACCCGAAACCGACGCCCGAGGACATCGAGCTAAGCGCCAAAGCCGGCGTGGTCCGGTGCATCTACTACGTGCCGTCCGACGGGCGCGACGCCGCCCTGAAGAGGCTGGAAGAGCTCGGGGAGCTGGTTCGTCCTTACCTGACGGACTGAGAATTCAGTCCGGCGAGCCGAGCGGCAGCGTGAAGTGGAAGTCCGAGCCCTGGCCCGACTGGCTCTCGACCCATATCTTCCCGCCGTGCATCTCGACGATCTGGCGGGCGATCGCCAGGCCCAGCCCGGTGCCGAGGATCTTGTTGTTCGTCTTCTCGTAGCGCTCGTAGCGGTTGAACAGGTGCTGGATGAACTCCGGTGCGATGCCGATGCCGTGGTCGCGCACGCTGACCTCCACGTGACCGTCGGAGGCCGCGCTGCTTACCGTGATCTCGCCCCCGTCGGGTGAGTACTTGATGGCGTTGCTCAGCAGGTTGGCGACCACCTGCTCTATCCGGTCCGGGTCTGCATGAACGGTCGGCCGGTTGGCGTCAAACTGGCTCACGATGGCGTGGTTCTCGCTCGAGGCGCGCGCGCGGTCGACCGCGTCGCCGAGCAGACTGTTGATGTCGACTGGCTGCGGATGGAGCTCGAGGCGGCCGGCCTCGATTCGGTCGAGGTCCAGCATGTCGTTGATCATGCGGTTCAGCCGCTCGGACTCTTTGTTGATGTCGGCGGCGTAGCTCTTGGCCTCCTCGACAGAGACCTCTTCGTCGCGGATCATCTCGCTGAATCCGGAGATCCCGACGAGCGCGGTTCGAAACTCGTGGCTGACCAGGGAGACGAACTCGCTCTTCAAGCGGTTGAGGCGCTCGAGCCCGGCGAGGTGGGCGGCGGCGGCTTCGTTGGCCGCGTGCTCCGCGTCGGTGTCCTCATACATCGCGATGAAGTAGTCGACGTGCCCCGCCGCGCTGCGTACGCCCGTTGCGCTCCAGTGCAGCCATACCTCTGACTTGTCCGCGCGAACCGCGCGGCTGTCCGATTCGATCGTTTCCACGGCCCCCTTCCAGAGCGGCTGAAAGATCTCGTAGACGCGCATGAGCTCATCGGGATGCAGATAGCTGGCAACGGGCGTCCCCGCTATCTTCTCGGGCTCCGAGCGAAGCAGCGCCGCAAGGCGAGGGTTCACGTCGATGATCTTCATGTCCATCCCGACGCGTGCGATGCCGAGCGGAGCGTGAGCGACGATCTGGTTGAGCAGCGCATTGCGTCGCGCCAGCTGAGCCTCCGTGCGCTGGCTCTTGTGCAGGAGGTCAAGCGAGTCGCGGTGGCTCAGGATCTGGCTCGTCACGAAGAGCACACCGATACCGCCGGCCAGGACGGTGGCGAAGGTGTCGAGTCCCTGATGTGTGGCCGCAAGCTCGATGGCGGTGATGGCGCCTGCAAACACCGCCACCCACGGCAGGGCCAGCTGCCACAGCTCGATCGGCCCCTCCTGCCTTTCCGTCTCGGCTGCTCGGGCGGGCCACACCGGGGCGAGGGCGATCAGCAGGTAGCCGACCACCCAACCCGCGTCGAGCACGCTGCCCAGCGCGCCGTAAGTGCCGTTTGCGGTGAGGTATGCGAACGCGCTGTCAGCGAGTGCGTTGCACGCGAGGCCGCCCAATAGGAGCAGCAGCCGTCCCACGTCTCCCCGCCGTGCCCGCCTGAGGGCGAGCACGAGAACGGTGGCGGTGATGATGTCGCCGACCGGATAGGCAAGGCCGATGAGCTTGGCGATCTGCGAGGAAGACGAGGTGTCGTAGACCTTGCCAAGGCCGAATGCCCAGGCCACGAACAGAAGTGACATGGCAACGATGGCGCCGGCCAGGACCGCCTCGCCGCGCGAGGTCAGGCGGCGCGGGGCCGATGTGAAGGCGAAGACGCCGGCCACCCCAAGTGGGATCGCCACAAGGAAGCCGGCGTCGGCGACCGAGGGGAATGGAACGTCGTTTCCGCGGACGACCTGGTACCACGACCACGCCAGCTCGCCCAGGCCCCAGCTCAATGCCGACGCCCCGAAGAACGACCACGCCCACCTCGTACGGCCGGAGTTCCGGTAAGCCGCCAGAGCGCAGCTTCCCGAAGCGATCAGGGCGGCCGCTGCCTCACCAAGGTCGTCGACGTCGATCGTGGCCTGGTTGCCGAACCACCTGTTGGCCGTCCAGAGCACGAACAGCAGGGAGACCACCGCGGCGCCTGAGGCTGCGACCAGGAAGGGACGCCAGCCGATGACCCCGAGCCCAGTCACCGTGAAATGGCGCCGCGGCAACGTCAGCGGGGGACTCTCCTGCATCCGTCGAGCGTAGGCCGAGCTGCTCATCAGCTGATCCCGCGTATCGAAAAGCGCTCCGTTAAGTGAACCTTTTTTTGATTTAACATGCGGGCAGCTACTTGTAGCACAGCCGTGAGGGTGTGGATCACGGCTAAGGAGAACCGATTCCGGTGAATCGACGGTCGAAGAACAGGGCGCGGTCGTCGCACAGCCTGTTCGTCCTCCAGCGCCGATCGGTCGCTGCAAACCAGGCCCGGGATGGCGAAGGAGGTGATGTTTGAGTGCGCAAGCTGCTGTACGCCATGATCCTGGCGGCATCCGCGATGCTGACCCTGGCGATGACCGCCGGTGCGGGTGGCTCGACCCCCTGCTGCGGGTGACCTTTATTTTGTAAACACCGCGATAAGTCAAATGAAGCTGCGTTAAGCTGGCTGCGATGCCAGAGGTGCATTCACACCCTCCCATGAGCCCTGAAAGCACGTCCGAGCAGGCAAAATCTGCTTCAAGCCGGCGTCGGGGGCGGCGACGTGGGATCGAGATCAAACCTGGTTCTGTTAAGCAAGCCCGCCACGAGGCGGGCTTGAGCCTTGGCGATGTCGCCCGAGGTGACATCAGCCGCACCGCCATCTACTTCATCGAGACCGGCAAGGCCAAGCCGTCACGGGAGACGCTCGAGCTGATCGCCGAACGTACCGGCCGGCCGCTGGAGTTCTTCCTCGAAGGCGTCTCGGAGGCTCACAACGTAGTCCGCATCGCCGAGGTGGAAAGGCTCCTGGTCAGCGGCCATAACGCCGGTGCGGTCGCAGCGGGCACGGCCGCGCTGGGCCGCCATCCCGAGCCTGAGACCGAGGCGCGACTCAAGCTCCTGGTCTCGATGGCGCATCTGCGGCTGGCGCAGCCCGTGGTGGGAAGGCGTCTGGCCGTCGAAGCCCGTACCTATTTCGAGCGTGTGGGTAACCTCGAGATGGTCGCCGAGTGTCTCGGCAACGAGGCTTCGGGGGCTTACCTGATGGAAGACATCAGCGCGCAGGCCATTGCCAAAGGCGCGCTCGACACCGTGCGCTCGCTCAAACCCGTGCCGCGCCCCACAGAGGCAAGGCTGCTTGCGGTGCTGGGGCACACGCACATCGTGAACCGCGAATGGCCGGCAGCCATCCGGTGCTACGAGCAGGCGATCGAGGCGGCCGACGTGGTGCAGGACCTGCACCGGCTTTCGTTGATGTACAGCGGGCTGAGCCTCGCGCACGAGGAGCTCGGCAAGTTCGAGCAGGCGGGTCGCTACTCGCGGAGGGCTCTGGCCATCCACGAAACGCTGAATGACCAACTCTCCCTGGCCCGCTCGGAAAACAATCTCGGCCTCCTTCTGCTGCACGGCGGCGACGCCGGGGGTGCGCTGACCCACGTCGAGAGGGCGCTGAAGCTTTTCGAGGACCTCAATGTCGACGCTGGCAAGGCCAACGTCATCCTGAGCATGTCGGAGATCGCGCTGGCCAGGCGCGACGTTGATGGCGCCTGGCGTTACGCAAACGAGGCCATGGAGCTGGCACTGCGCCTCGGCGAAGGGAGCGGAGTCACGGAGGCCCACTACTGGCTTGCCCAGGTCGCGCTGGCCCGTGGCGACCACCGCACGGTGGACCTGGAGTTCGCCGCGGCGCTGGACGAGGGGGCCGCCCGCGGCCGCGAGCGCGTGGCCCGGTACCGCGCCGCTTACGCAGAGATCCTCGAGCGGCGCGGTGACCTGTCCGCCGCGAACCGTCAGCTCAGGCTTGCTCTCTCTGCCCTTGGCGCACCAGCCGCCGAAATGTCGAGCATTCGCACCGCGATCGCTTAGCTCCGCCTAGCCGGTGTTCTGAAGCCCGGCCGCAACGCCGTTGACGGTGAGCTGAAAGACCCGTTCAGCCCAGACCCGGTCGGCACGCGACGTCTTCCGATCCCTCATCGCTCGCAGGGCTCGCAGCTGCAGGTGCGACAGCGCGTCGACGTATGGGTTGCGGAGCTCGATCGCCCATGACAGGACCCGCCTGTCCTCGAGCAGGCGGCGGTGGCCGGTGACCGCGAGCACCCGATCCTTGGTGAGCTCGTACTCGGCGAGCACGATCTCAGTTAGGTCAGGTCGATCGCCAAGAGCCAGATAGCGCTCTGCGATGCGGCGGTCCGTCTTGGCAAGGCTCATCTCGGCGTTGTCGAGCATCACGTTGAACAGCGGCCATTCCAGATAGGCGCGGCGCAGCTCTGACAGAGGCGCGGCCGCCAGGCCGCTGCCCATGCCGTACCAACCCGCGAGGTTCAGCCGCATCTGTGACCACGCGAAGACCCACGGAATGGCGCGGAGGTCTTGCAGGCGCTGACCGGTCGCCCGCCGCGCCGGACGCGACGCGATGCGCAGCCGACCGAGCTCCTCAATCGGGCTCACCTTGCTGAACCACTTGCCGAAGCCCGGGGCTTCGACCAACTTCCGGTAGGCGTCGCGCGATGGGCTGTCGATGGCCGCCGCAAGATCGCGAAATCGACGAGCCGGGTCGGAGCGGGGCGACGCCGGCATGGACGCCTCCATGACGGCGGACGTGACCTGCTCCAGGTGACGTCTCGCGATCGCCAGGTTGCCGTACCGGGCAAAGATCACCTCGCCTTGCTCGGTCACTTTGAATCGGCCGCTCACCGACCCCGGCGCCTGGGCTTTGACGGCGCGGTTGGCCGGACCGCCGCCGCGTCCAAGGCCGCCGCCACGGCCATGAAACAACGTGAGGCGCAGCTTGTTCTTCTTCGCCCAGGCGGTCAGCGCCGCCTGGGCGTCGTGCAGCGCGAGCGTCGCCGACAGCGGTCCGGCTTCTTTCGCCGAATCTGAGTACCCGAGCATCACTTCGATGCGCCGGTCGTTGGCGGCGAGGCGCTTGCGCACGGGCTCGAGCACGATCACCGCGTCCATCACCTCCGTGGCACGCGCGAGGTCGTCAAGCGTCTCGAACAGCGGGACGACCTCGAGCTCGGGCACCCGGTCGGCGTGACGTGCGAGCTCGTAGACGGCCGCGACATCCTCCGCGCCTCGCGTGAAGCTGACGACGTAACGCCGGCAGCTTTCCCGTCCGTACCGATCCTGCAGCTCGGCCATGACACGAAGGGTGTCGAGCACCTCGCGCGTCACGGGCGATGGCCGGCTGATCTCCGCAAGCGCCTGCCTGTGCACCGCGCTGTGCTGGCGCACCTCGAGCTGGGCCAGGTGAAAGCCGAATGTTTCGGCCTGCCAGAGCAGGTGCTGCACCTCGCCCGACGCCAGGCGGGCGTCGCCGGCCGCAGCCAGCGAATCGCGAAGTGTGCGCACATCGTCGAGCAGCTCGTCGGCCTCGCGATACGCAAGGGAGCGCTCCCCGACCCGCGTAGCCCGGATCCTGCGCGCGACACGGAGCAGAAACTCGCGATGCGGCTCGCCCGATTTCGCGCCGACCAACCGGCGGATGGCCGGCGACGCAGGCGTGGTCTCGGCGTCGACTGTCAACGAGCGGCCGATGCGATTCGCAACCGCCTCGAGTCCGAGGAGCACGTGCTCCGACTGGATCGCCATCGCCTCGGCCGTGACTTCGGCGTTGACGGACAGGTTGCCATCGCGGTCGCCGCCGATCCAGCTGCCGAAACGGAGGAACGCCGGCGCCCGCTCGCCGAGCGCGCTGTCGAGAGAGCGCAGCAGGCCAGGGACCAGCCGAAACAGGGTTTCGTCGAAGACGTTCATGAAGGCCCGCACCTCGTCTAGCGGCTGCACATGCGTGGCACGCACCTGAGACGTCCGCCACAGTGCGTCGATCTCCTCTCCGAGCCGCCGCTCCGCGTCATCGCGCTCGTTGTCGGAGATGCGCGGATCGTCCAGGCGTTCGAGCTGCTCACCGATACGGCGGATCGCAGTCACGACCGCGCGGCGCCTGGCCTCGGTCGGATGCGCGGTGAACACCGGGTGGATCTCGAGGTCCGCGATCAGCGCATCGAGTCGCTTCCGTCCGAGCCTTGGCTTGAGCTCCTTTACCGCCGACGCGATCGATTCGGGCAAGGGGTTCGGTCCCCGGTCGCGCTCCCGGATCACGCGCGCGCGGTGGTGCTCCTCAGCCAGGTTGGCGAGGTGGAAATAGCACGTGAACGCGCGGGCAACCAGCTCTGCTCGGTCGAGTGCCCAGGATGCAACCAGCCTCTCGGCCTCACGCTCGAACCTGCCATCCTCGCGTGCCCCGATGGCGAGGCCGCGCAGCTTCTCGACGTCGCGAAGCAATCCTTCGCCGCCGTAATCGGCGATGACCCGGCCAAGCACCTCGCCGAGGAGGCGAACGTCTCGCCGCAGCTCCGGCGGAATCTCCTGTCGGGCGACCTCCCTTCTCTCAGGCGAGGATCGCGTACTCCAGCGAATCGACAAGCGCGAGGAGCGAGGCCTCGATGATGTTGGCCGAACATCCGACAGTCGTCCAGCGCTTCGTGCCGCGGCCGGACTCGACCAGCACTCGCGT
>DATEGL010000240.1:0-13697 GCA_035280145.1 Candidatus Dormiibacterota bacterium
TGGCTCGGTCGTGCTGGTCGTGGAAGACGAGGCCGCGATGCTGCAGCAGCTTCGCATCGACCTCCACGACCTCGGTTACCGGCCTTCGGTAGCCGCCACCGTGCCCGAAGCGCGCGGCATCCTGGAGCAGGAGCGTGTGGCTGCGGTGCTCCTCGATCTCGTGCTCGACGAACGAGAAGACTCTGGGTTCGAGCTGCTGACCTGGATCCGCCGGCACCACCCGGGCCTGCCGGTGATTGTGCTGTCGGCGGCCCAGGTCAACTCGGCCTCCATCCGGCGCGCCTATGAGCTGGGTGCCAGCTCTTACTTCGTGAAAGGCAACGTCCCGATGGCGCACATCTACTCCGACCTGGCGGCGAGACTGGTAGAGCGAGGGACGGGACGCCCTGGCACCTATCGATTTGGCAGGCTCGAGTTCGATCCCACTCGCCGCACCGTGAAGATCGGCGACAACGAGGTGCGACTGACCCAGCAGCAGGCGGCGCTCGTTCTGTTTCTCGCCCAGGGCTCGAAGCCGGCCACCGCCCGCGACCTCATCCAGGCCGGCCTCTTCCGCAACAACGCGGCGCATTCGACGGTGCACTCCGCGCTGCTGACGCTCCGCCGCAGGCTGGACGAGGTCGAGCCTGGTCTGGGCGCGACATTCGTGCACGCTTCGGCGCGCGGGTACAGTCTCGTGGCCGTCCATGACTGACGAACACGCGACTCCGCTGCCGAGCAAGTCGGTGCTCGACGAAGTCGTGGACCTGCGCCGGTACTTCCACAAGCATCCCGAGGTGAGCTTCAGCGAGCACGAAACGTCGAGCTACCTGACCAATCGGCTGCGCGAGCTCGGACTCGACATTGAGACCTGCCCGACCGAAACGGGCGCTGTGGCTTTGCTCGACACGGGGCGGCCGGGCAAAACGGTGATGCTGCGCGCCGACATCGACGCGTTGCCGATTCACGAAGAGTCCGGCGTCGACTTCGCGTCACGGATCGACGGTCGTATGCATGCGTGCGGTCATGACGCGCACATGGCGATCATGGTCGGCGTCGCCCGCACGCTCATCGACCGCATCTGGGACGTCGGCGGCAAGTACCTCTTCGTCTTCCAGCCGGCGGAGGAGATCGTCGAGGGGGCGAAGACGATGATTGCGAAGGGCTTGTTCGACGCCCATCGCCCGGATGTCGTGATCGGGCTGCACATCATAAGCTTCCAGCCGTCTGGCACCGTGGTGTCGCGGCCCGGCCTCATGTGGGCGGGCTCGGACGCATTCGACATCTCGTTTGCTGGACCCGGCGGGCACGGCGGAATGATGGGCAAGCGCGGCAACGTGCTGGCGGCGCAAGCATTCTTCGTCGAACGGCTGCACACGGTGGTGGAAGGGCTCGAGCACGATGGAGTCCAGTGCCACACGACCGTCGGCAACATCGCGAGCGACGGCGCGTGGAACATCGTGCCGCGCGGCGTGCTCGTCCAGGGGAGCCTGCGCACGTTTACGGATGACCTGCGTGAGCAGGCGCTCGATCGCCTGCGCGACCTATTGCGCGAGACCGACAGTGCCTTCGAAGTTGAGTCCAGGCTCGACCTGGTGCACGGAACGGTGCCGCTGATGAACGCGCCGAACGTGACTCAGACCGTTCTTGACGTGGGCAACGAGCTGATCGGCGATCGAGCCAGCCACCTTGGCAGGCCGTTGACGGTGAGCGACGACTTCGCCGAGTTCTTGACTCGGATCCCCGGCTGCTACTTCATGCTCGGCGCGCGACCCGACGGCGACATCACGCCCGCGCACCACTCTCCCGGATTTCGCATCGATGAGGCCGCGCTCCCCGTAGGCGTCAAAGTCCTGGCCGGGGCGGCCGCGCGACTCGCCGCGATTTAGAGGATTGCTCTTCCTACTGTCGATCGTGCTCGGCATCGGCTTCGGCCTGATCACGGGCGGCCGGGTCGGCAACCTCGCCAGGCTTCGCTTTCGCTGGCCGTGGCTGATTCTGGTCGCGCTTCTGTTGCGGGAGGTGATCGTGCGCACGCCCCTGAATCGTGTGGAGGGCGCCCAGTACGCGTATCTCCTGGCGCTCGCGGCGATCGTGGTGTGGACGGTCTGGCACATCCCCCGCCTCCGTGGCGTCTGGGTGGTCACGGTCGGAGCGACGTCGAACCTGGTCGTGATCGCCGCCAACGGCGGACGCATGCCTGTGGCTCCCGAGCTAGCAGGCCCACTCCTGCAGCAGGGTCCGGTAGGGCAGTACACGGCGATGGGGTCCAGCACTCACCTGAATCTGCTCGCCGACTGGATCCGGCTCCGCCCGTCTCTCGAGGTTTACAGTCCCGGCGACCTGCTGATCGCCATCGGCCTGGCGGTGGCCGTCTTCATCGCGACAGCGACCCCAGCCCGTATAGTGAATTGACCCCGCCGTGATCATCTTCTGGATCTTCACGCTGTTCGTCGGCGCTTCGGCGTTCGTGTTCGCCGACATCGCGCTCCAGCTCGGTTTCGGGTGGTCGCTGGTCTACGCGGTGATCGCGATGCTGCTGGCTCGGGGGATCCTGAGCATGATCCGGCGATCCCTCATCTTGCGCGAGCGCATGGCGCCGGAAGCCGACGTGCTCCAGCGAACGATCGAGACCAATCGCGCCGTGTTCTGGAAGCGAATGATCTACCTGGCGCTGGTGCCGGCTGCTTACTTCCTCGGCGCGTACATGGTCGCGGGACTGGCCCCAGAGGATGCGATCGCGGCCTTGCCTCAGTTCCTGGCCCTGGCCCTGACGCAGCTCGTCTACCTGCTGTTCTTGCTGGGTGCGAACTTCGCGTTGTTCTTCGGACCCTTCTACCTCTACACGCGAATCGGCAAGACGATGATCAACCCCGACGACGCGAACTTCGGGGTGGCCATCGACGACGTTCGTGGGCAGAAGGCCGCCGTCAACGAGATGAAGCGCATCCTGCGCCTGATCGAGCAGGGCCGCCTCTTCGTCAAGGCCGGCGGCAAGCGCGAACGCGGCGTGCTGATGGTTGGACCTCCAGGCACCGGGAAGACGATGCTCGCCAAGGCGATCGCCTCCTCACTCCACACGCCGATCTACATCGCGAACGGCGGCTCGTTCGCAGGCATGTTCCTCGGCATCGACGCGCTGAGCGTGTACCTCATGGTCCGCGCAGCGCGCAAGCGAGCCAAGGTCTGGGGCGGCTGCGTCGTGTTCATCGACGAGATCGACGCGCTGGGAATGCGACGGAACCAGGGCGGTGCGGGCGGAATGATGGGCGGAATGGGAGGAATGTTCGGTGGCGGCATGCTCGGTCTGAACATGCTGCTCGTGCTGATGGACGGCATCGACAACCCAGGCTGGGTCGTCCGCCAGCTTCGAGGGCTCGTGAACCTCACCCTCGACGGCGTCTTCCTCCCGCGAGTCATCGCCTTCAACGGCACGAAGCTCAATCTGCGCATCCCCCCGCTGCCCGCGCCGAACTACAACATCCTGTTCATCGGGGCCACCAACCGGCCCGCGGTGCTCGACGAAGCGCTGACCAGGCCGGGACGGTTCGGAAGGCAGATCGTCTTTCGTCTTCCGGATCGCGAGTCGCGCAAGGACATCGCCGCCCTCTACTTCGACAAGAAGGCACACGACACGGCGCTCGACACGCCGAGCAAGCGCGAAGAGTTCTCGCGAATCACCGAGAACTACTCGCCGGCCGATATCGAGCAGGTTCTCTCACTCGCGCTGCTGTATGCGTTCGAGGACGGGCGCGAAGCGCTCAACTGGCAGGACATCCGTGAAGCCATGGGCAACGTCGAGGCCGGCCTCGCGATTCCCGTCGAGTACAACGAGAGGGACAAGATCGCTGTGGCTCGCCACGAGCTGGGCCACGCGATCGCGTCGCACTTCTTCCACCCCGACCACGCGCACGTTCGGCTGTCAATTCGAAGGCGCGCGAGCGCGCAGGGGGAGATCGGCGGCTATCACCTTTCGCTGCCCACAGAGGAGCAGTACGGCGGTTCGCGATTCCGATCCCAGCTCGCGGCGGACATCCGGCACGGCCTGGGTTCGATCGCGTGCGAGCACGTCTTCTACGGCGAAAACTCCGCCGGCGTCTTCGGAGACCTGCGCAGCGCGACGGCTATGGCGTGCCGAATGGTCGGAACCATCGGCATGGGTGCAGACCGGCTCGACCCGAAGATGTCGGCCAAGGCGGCGAACATCGGGGAGCACCTGATCTCCGTATCCGAGGTGACCCAGGGCATTCACGGGGAGTCGACCTGGGAAGGCGCGGTCCTCCACAACCCGCGCGGTCGCCGAATCGTCGCCCAGATCCTCGGCGCCGCCTACATCGATGACTGGCGGCTGATGTACGTCAACAAGGAAGGGATCGACCTCGCCGCCGAGTCCTTGATCCAGCAAGGCGGCGAGCTTATGGGCGATGAGATCACCGGCCTTCTGGACTCGGTTGGCCTCCGTCTGCCGACCGACGCTGATCCATATCCGGAGGAGATGCCGTCGGTCCCCGACGAGAAGGTTTCACTGACGACCATCGAGGGCACGGCCTGAGCCGATTCGGTATCTCGGCCCTGGTCGCGGGGATGGTCGCGCTGGCCCCTCAGACGGCGATGGCTCAGGACCCCGACGCGGGACCCAATCCTCACCACATCGCAGCCAGGATCATCACCGCCGAGCTGTCGATGCAGGATGCGACGACTCGACTGAGCGCGCTCGCCTCTGAGAAGCCAGCGGGCGTGGCCGACAGCATCCGCCACCAGCTGGCGCTGGCGGCCGCGACTTACCAGTTCCGGCAGGCGGCGCGCCAGGAGCAGACCTACGTTTATTCGGTTGCCGGGTATGACAGCCTCGAGGCCGCGGTCCTTCCACTTCTGCCGGCGTCGGTCCGAAGCTCGTTCAGCGATTCGATCTCGGCGCTGCATTCGCTGTACAACCTCGCCGGCATCGACCAGTACTACCTCGTGAACCCGCATTTCACCCATGCTTACTCCGAGGCGGCGCCGCTGGCTTCGCTGCGCGCGTATTACCTGGAGGCGCAGCGCAAATACGGAGTCGACGGCAGCTACCTGGCTTCGATCAACTTCATCGAGAGCAAGTTCGGCCGGGTCAACGGCCCGTCGTCAGCCAACGCGCTTGGTCCGATGCAGTTCCTGCCCGGCACGTGGGCCGAGTACGGCCAGGGCGGCAACATCATGGATCCGCACGACGCGATCCTCGCCGCGGCCCGGCTGCTGGTCCACAACGGGGCGCCCTACAACATGGGCAACGCGATCTATCACTACAACCTCAGCCTCGACTACGTCGACGCGGTCGAGACATTCGCCCGGGCTTACCGCGCGAACCCCGGCTGGCTCGACCGGATGTACTACTGGGACACCTTCGGCTAGCCCGACCCCTGACGGCCCGGAGGATCGTTAGAGTAAGTACTCATGGAGTATCGGATCGAACAATTGGCCAGGGCCGCCGGTGTGGCCGTGGACACGATCCGCTTCTACCAGGGCAAGGGCCTGCTGGACGCACCCCGGCGGGAAGGCCGGGTCACCTGGTACGGAGCCGCCCACGTCGAACGGCTGAAGCGAATCAAGGAGCTGCAGCAGCAGGGCTTCACGCTCACAGTCATCCAGCGCTTCCTGGCCGGCGAGCTCGAGCCGTCGGATGAGGCTCTTGTCGCCGCGGTCACCCGGCCACTGGCGCCCCAGACCCTGACCCTGGGCGAGCTGGCTGAGCGCAGCGGGGTCGCCGAACCCCTTCTCGCAAGCCTCGAGCAAGCAGGGCTGCTCGTCCCGATCGAGGGCGGCGAGGAGCCGCTCTACCCTGCCGACGACCTGGAGGCGATCGCGGCCGGCATGAAGCTGATCGCGGCCGGAGTGCCGATCGGATCCCTTCTCGAGCTGGGCAAGGAGCATGCGGCGGCGGTGGACCGCACTGCGCGCCAGGCGGTCGACCTGTTCGACAAATATGTCCGCGAACGCATCCAGGCCGAAGGCGGCGAAACCGAGGCCGCGGAGCGCCGGCTGCTCGAGACCTTCAACGATCTGCTCGAGGCGAGCGGGACACTGGTCCGCCACCACTTCCAGCGCACGCTTCTCCGCGCGGCCCGCGAGCACATCGAGAAGCGCGGATGATCACCGCCACGCAGGTGCGGACGTGGGAGCTCGACCGCACGCCCGATCTTGTCGACCTTGTCACGGCGGCTCGTGACGCGGGTCACGAGGTGATGCTGGTCGAGCGCCCGATGCCCGACGCGGTGAGCGTGGCCGCGATCGGACGCGTGCTGGACATCGTCGCCGCGCCCGGCGGCGTCGCACTTGAGGATGCGGAAGGCAGGCGAGTCGACTACGAGCTGGGAGACAACCGGATCCTCGCCGCGTCAAAACTCTGGGAGCGCGTCGCGACTCGTGACGCGATCGCGATCGGCGGCTTTGCGTATCGCACCGACCGCGAACCCGGCGGCGCCTGGGCCGGGTTTCCATCACTTCTGTTCCGTGTCCCGGCGCTGGCAGTCATGCGGCGGCGCGGTCGCACTTTCGCCACGACCGCGGCCGAGGAGGGCGAGCTCCTTCTCGACCTGGCCGGCGCCGCCGTCGTACGCGCGCCATCCGCGCGCAGGCTCGAGGTCATTCCCATGCGTAATCCGATGGCATGGACCGCGGCCATCGAGACGGCGGCTGCTCGGCTGCGCGCGGGTAAGGCGGAGAAGGTCGTGCTCGCACGCGAGGTGCTCGCGCGCGGCGACGGCGTCGTGTCCGCGGGCATGGTCGTGCGCGGCCTGCGCGCAGCGTACCCGTCTTGCTTCACGTACCTGATCAGCGGCGCGGACGGGACGGCATTCGCCGGGTCGTCGCCTGAGCTCCTGGTTCGACGTTCCGGAGACCGCGCTTTTGCAGAGCCAATGGGCGGCTCCATCGCCCGCGGAGCCACGGACGGCGAGGATGAAAGGCTCGCGCGGCAGCTCGTCGAAAGCAGCAAGAACGACGCCGAGCATCGCCACGTGTCGCGATTCGTGGTCGACGCCTTGCGGCCGTTCGCCCCCTCACTCGATGCCCGCGGCCCAGAGGTCGTTCGCTTCACGAACATCCAGCACCTCGTGACCGCGGTGACCGCGCAGCTCAGCTCGCCGCCGGCCAGTGTGCTGACACTCGCCGCGGCGCTTCATCCCACGCCCGCTGTCGGCGGATGGCCGCGTGAGGCAGCTGATGCGCTCATCGACGAGCTCGAAGGAATGGAGCGCGGCTGGTACGCCGGCGCGGTGGGATGGATCGACGGGCGCGGCGATGGCGAGCTGGCCGTCGCCATTCGCTGTGGACTGCTGTGGGAAGACGGCGCCCGTCTTTATGCAGGCGTCGGTGTGATGCCGGACTCCGATCCGCCCCGGGAGCTCGAAGAGTCGGAGCTGAAGTTGAAGGCACTGCTAAACGCCCTCGTCTGATGGAAACGACGATCAACGGCGCGCCGGCGATGGGCTACCCGTGATCCTCCTTCACGCCGGCGTCGCCGATTCGCGGATGTGGGAACCCCAGGTCGCAGCGTTCGCCAGGCATTTCGACGTCATCCGCCCCGACATGCGTGGCTTTGGCGAGTCCACATTGCCCCCGACGTCGTGGTCAGCTGTCCATGACCTGATCGCGTTGATCGGCGAGCTGCACATCAAGCCGGCCCACCTCGTCGGATGCTCGATCGGCGGCGGGGTTGCGATCGATTTCGCGCTCGAGCATGGTGAGCGCATATCAAAGCTCGTGCTTGTCGGGCCAGGCGTCGGCGGAACCAACTTCGGTCGGAAGTACCCCGAGCTGTGGTCAGAGATCGAAGCCGCGGACAGCGCCAAAGACTTCGAGGCGCTCAACCAGGCCGAGATGCGCTTGTGGCTCGATGGCCCGCGCCGTCCAGCTGGTTACGTCAAGCAGCCGCTTCGCGATCTGTTCCTCGACATGAATGGGAAGAACATGGCGAATGATTGGGAATCCGCTCCCGCGGAACGGCTCGAGCCGCCCGCGGTCGAGCGGCTGCACGAGATCACCGCGCCAACTCTCGTCGTCGTCGGCGACGCAGACGTGCCGTCGGTATTCGACGCCGTGGAGCTGTTGATGGAGAAGATCCCCCACGCGCGCAAGTTCGTCATCAATGACGCCGCGCATCTGCCGAACCTGGAGCACCCGGACGAGTTCAATCGCGTGGTGTTGAATTTTCTGCTCGAGGACTGATCAGCTCTTTAAGGCTGAGGCTGCGGCCTCCCAGCACAGCCGATGACCGCTCACCGAGTCCTCGCGCTTGAAACGCACCACAACCATCGTTGGCGTTGGCGCCGCGATGGCGTCGGCGATGGCGGGCTCCAGTCCGGAGCGATCTGAGACCGGGCTGTAGACCAGGCCATACAGCCTCGCCACCTGAGAGAGGTCGAGACCAAGCGGCGTCGCGAAGATCTCCTCGAAGACGTCCTGGTGCTCGGCTTGCGGCAGAAAGCTGAACACGCCGCCGCCGTTGTTGTCGCAGACCACGATCGTGGCCCGGATGCCGTGGCGCTGCAGCGCCCACAACCCGTTCATGTCGTGATACAGCGAGAGATCGCCCAGGAGCAGCACCGTCGGCACGTTGTCGCGCCCTGTCGCAAGACCGAGACCACTCGACACCAGCCCGTCGATGCCGCTTGCGCCCCGATTGCCAAAGAATCGCTGCTGGGCACGATTCAGCGGCCAGAAGCTGTCCGCGGCGCGGATGGGCATGCTCGAGCCGATGAAGACCTGGGCAGGATCGGGAAGCCGCGCGCTCAGCGCACGCACGATGTGCCCCTCGTGGAGTGGCGTCGAGACCAGGGTGGCGGCGATGGCGGCGCTCGCGCGCTTACCGGCGCTTACCCACTGCTCGCGCCAGGCCGGCCTGTCAACTGGAGCCAGCGCGTCCAGCAGCGGCTGCGGCTCGCACGCGATCACGTTCGTGGCGACATGGTCCTCGTCCCGCCACGCGTGGTCGGGGTCGATGAGAAAGGTCGGCGCGGCGGCGGCGGCGAGCCATCTGTTCAAGACTCGCGACGTCGGCGTTGCGCCAAGGCGGATCACCAGGTCTGGGCCGTGCTGCAGGGACCATCCCGCGCGCAACAGAGCCTCGTGCGACTCGACGACGGCTCCCGCTTCTACGCGCCGCAGCTGGGAGGTCGGCTCGGCCAACACCGGCAGATTCAGGCGCTGAAGAGCCGGCGCCAGCCGGGCTCCGTCACGCATCTCTCCGGCAATCACCAGAGGCCGCTGCGAGCGCTGAAGGGCCGACGCAAGCGACGCAACCTGTGCCTGGTTGGGCATGACGCGCCCGGTGCTGAGCGACTGCGCAGGCGCCGGCTCCGCGCTGGGAACCTGGCCCGGCGGCGGCACCAGCGGCTCCCGAAACGGGATGTTCAGGTGGACGGGTCCGGCGACGGCTTCGGCGACCGCGCGCGCAGCGAGGCGGCGCCAGAATCGCGCGGCGTTCGGCAGCTCCGCGGGCACACCTGGATCGAAAAACCACCTGACCGCTGTGCCAAACAGGCGCTGCTGATCGATCGCTTGATTGGCGCCGACGTCCTGCAGCTCGGGGGGCCGGTCCGCGGTGAGAACGATCAGTGGTGTCCTCGAATATGACGCTTCGACAACCGCCGGATGCAGCTCCGCCGCGGCCGTGCCCGACGTCGTCAGGACGAGCGCAGGCTTACCTGTCGCCTTCCCCAGGCCGACGGCAAAGAAAGAGCCGCATCTCTCGTCGATATGAACGATGACCTTGATGCGCGGATGTCGCTGAAGCGCCATCGCGATCGGCGCGGATCGGGATCCCGGCGAGACGCACGCAAACTCGACGCCCTGTGCCGCCAGCTCGTCGACGAACGTGGCGGCGAAAGACTGCGCTACATCCATACGATCGAGCCGTGATTCTGGAGCGTCGGGACGTCAGGCTGAACTACTTTGTCGAAGGCAGCGGGCCGCCGGTCACCCTGCTGCACGGCTTTACGCAGAGCGGTCATAGCTGGCGCGAGGTCATCGGCCGGATGCCCGCAGGCTGGAAATGGATCGTGCCGGATCTGCGCGGCCACGGCGAAACCCTCGTCCGGCCCGGATCCGATTGCTCTATGGACGCCTGCACCGATGACCTGGTCGCCATCTGGGAGGAGATGGACGTCGGTCGCACACACCTGGTCGGCTACTCCATGGGCGGAAGGTTGGCGCTGCACATTGCGGCGCGGCGTCCCGAGCGGCTCCTGTCGCTGCTGACCATCGGCGCTCACGCAGGCCTGGAGGAGGACGCGCGCGAGGGGCGCCAACGGGGCGATGAGGCGCTGGCCGAGCGCATTGAAAACGACGGGATCGAGTCCTTTGTCGACTACTGGGGCGCGCTGCCGCTGTTCGCCGGCCTGGAGCGTCGTGGGCCGTCGTACTTTGCCGAGGTTCGCGCCGAGCGTCTGAAGAACCACGTCGCTGGCCTGGCCTGCTCGCTGCGAGGAATGGGCGCGGGCGTGATGACGCCGGTCTGGGACGAGCTCAGGCGGGTTACGGTTCCGTGCACCTTCGTCGCCGGTCAGCTGGACCACGGCTACGTCGCCTCCGCCCGTCGTCTGGCCGCGGCCGTGCCCAACGGTCGGACTGAGATCGTGCCTCGGGCCGGACATGCGGTGCACCAGGAGCGACCTGACGCGTTCGCCCGGGTCCTCGCCCTTCACCTTGCCGCGGCGACCGCGGCAGGCGTTTCGGCCTCGAGCTCAACCCTGGACTGAAGCCCGGCCGCGTATCGCGCGGCGCCGAGTCTCTCTAGGTCGAGCATGCCGCCGTGGTCGATCCGCGCGACCACGAATTCGCGGCAACCGTTGCGCTGGAGCAGCTCGACCCGCAGCGCCACCTCTTCTGGCCGCCTCGCAGTGATCTTCACAGCAGGATCCCCACCGTGAACAGCAGTGCATAAGCGAGCTGCGCGACTGCCATCCGCTTGAGAGCTTTGACCAGGACGGGCGGCGAGGTCGTCGCGAACGCAGTCCTGACCGGGATCGAGGCAATCGGGATGCCGAAGTGCATCGCCATCACCGTGACGCTGGCGAGCATCGTCATGAAAACGATGATCGGAACAGCGAATGAAGCCGAGACCAGGACGACCAGCAGCCAGCGCGTGCGGTCGCGGCCGAGTCGCGTGGCCAGGGTTCGCTTGCCGGCAGCGGCATCGGTGTCGATGTCGCGCAGGTTGTTGAGTACCAGGATCGCAGTCGCCAGGAAACCCACGCCGGAGCCGAGCAAGACGGCGAGCGGCGTGATGTGGCTGGTCTCGACGTACGTCGTGCCGACCGTGGCCACAAGACCAAAGAAGACGAACACGGAGACCTCGCCCAGGCCTAGGTAGCCGTACGGCCGCGGGCCGCCGGTATAGAGCCAGCCCGCGAGCAGGCATGCGGCCCCGACGATGATCAGCCGCCAGTCGACAGCCAGGCTGACTGCGAGCCCGACGAGCGCCGCCACACCGAAGGCGCCGATCGCCGCCCTGCGCACCTGTTCCGGAGGCACGACCCCAGACGACGCGGCGCGGAGCGGCCCGACTCGATCGCGGTCGGCCCCGCGCACGAAGTCGGAGTAGTCGTTGGCGAAGTTGACACCCAGCTGCATGCCGAGGCCGACGACCAGGGCCGCAAGGCCGGCCCACCATCGCGCCCCACCCTGGTGGACCGCAACCGCAGTGCCCGTGAGCACGGGCGCCACGGATGCTGCCAGCGTCGCGGGACGCACGGCTGACCACCACACCTGGGTGGCAGTGGGCGCTGCCGCGGAGCTGACCATCAGGGTCGCTTGGGGAACTTCGAGAAGTCGGGCTTGCGCTTCTGGACGTACGCGTCGCGCCCTTCCTGCGCCTCTTCGCTCATGTAATAGAGAAGTGTCGCGTCGCCGGCCAGCTGCTGGATGCCGGCAAGCCCGTCGTCTGCGGCGTTGAACCCTGCCTTGAGCAGCCGGAGCGCGAGCGGGCTCAGCTCGAGCATGCGCCGGCACCACTTCACTGTTTCGTCCTCGAGGTCGGCCAGCGGCACGACCTTGTTGACAAGTCCCATCTCCAGCGCTTGCTGCGCGTCGTACTGCTCGCACAGGAACCAGATCTCGCGCGCCTTCTTCAGGCCGACGATGCGTGCGAGCAAACCAGCTCCGTAGCCGCCGTCGAAGCTCCCGACGCGCGGACCTGTTTGACCGAAGCGCGCGTTGTCGGCGGCGATCGTGAGGTCGCAGACGACGTGCAGCACGTGGCCTCCTCCGATCGCGTACCCGGCGACCATTGCCACCACCGGCTTGGGAAGGCGGCGGATCTGGACCTGCAGGTCGAGGACGTTGAGCCGGCCGGTGCCGCCCGCGTCGACGTAGCCATCGTCCCCGCGTACTCGCTGGTCGCCTCCCGAGCAGAACGCCTCGGTGCCCGCGCCGGTGAGGATGACGACGCCGACGCTGGGGTCATCGCGCGCAACGTCGAATGCCGCGGCCATCTCAACGACGGTCAGCGGCCGGAACGCGTTGCGGACCTCAGGCCGGTTGATCGTGATCCTGGCGATGCCGTCCCAGGTGTCATAGAGGATGTCCGTGTACTCGCCGGAGCGAGTCCAACCGTTCAAGTCATCACTCCTAGAGCGATCACTAGCACTAATGCTAGCTCGGACCCTATGCGTGCTGGCGCGGCTTCTTCTTCGGGAAGAGACGAACTATCTTGGCGTAGTCGTCAGGCGTGTCGATGTCGTCCGGCCGGCCAGGCGCGGGCACGATATCGAGCAGCTCCGGGCGGCCCTGGAGAACCTGGCGGGCACCGGCGTCGCCTTTCAGCGCGAAGAGCTGGCTCCACAGCTCGCGAGAAAGGATCACGGGCGGAGCCCACCCGTCATCACCTTGCGAAACTGCGACTGCGGGTCGCGAACCCTCGCGACGCCAAGCGCGGAGCAACGTGGCCACGGTGCGTGAGCCTACGAGCGGCTGGTCGCCGAGCAGCACCATCGCCGCCTCGATCTCGGGGCGCATCGTCTTCAGCCCGATGTGCAGGGACGACGCCATGCCAGTGCCTGCCCTCGGGTTGAAGACGACCTCGGCTCTTCCGTTGATCGCGCGTTTGACGTCGTCCTCCGCGTACACGACTACGGTCTGATGACACCCACCCTCGCTCGCCGCCTCGAGCACGTGACGCACCATCGGCACGCCGTCGATGTCGAGCAGCAGCTTCTGGGAGCCAGGCATGCGCGAGCTCTGGCCGGCAGCCAGCACGATCCCGCCCACCGGCAGCAGCGCCGCAGCCAGGCGCTCGAACGGCGGTCGTGCGGAGCGGATCCATTCGACCTCGATGCCGACCCTGATGGCAACTTCAGCGAAATCTCGAAGCCGCCCGCCGTCGGCATCGACGAGCAACAGCCGGCGGCTGGCGAGAGGCGACAGGTCAGGCACCTCTTCCGGCAAACCCACCACCGCGACCGAGCGGCAGTCGGGGCGCGACGCGATGTGCTGCAGTGCGGAATCGAGGTCGCGACCGCGGACGACCATCGAATGCGCGCCGTCGGGCTCGCGATAAGTGCGGCCGCGGACAGGCAGGTCGAGGTCCCCCATCACGAAGACGGACATAGGCGGTCCAGCATGCCAGATGGGACCCGGCTTACTCTCTCTTGAATGCCGGTTCTTGGTGCTCACGTCGACTCGTCGGGAGGTCTGCACCTGGCTTTCGAGCGCGCCAAGGCGATGGGGGCGGACGCCATACAGGT
>DATEGL010000241.1:0-4714 GCA_035280145.1 Candidatus Dormiibacterota bacterium
AGCAAATTGATTCACGAGCCGATCTCATTGGATGAGGTCCAGGCGGCGCAGAAGCGAATCAAAAGCCGCGTGGTGCGCACTCCGCTGGTCAAGCTCAATGTTGACGACGCGCTGGCCGAAATCTATCTGAAGCTCGAGAACCTCCAGCCGATCGGCTCGTTCAAGCTGCGCGGCGCCATCAACGTCCTCGATCAGATGAGACTGGATGAACTTAGAGGTGGCGTCTGGACGGCGAGCGCCGGCAACATGGCCCAGGGCCTCGCCTGGGCCGCGCGTGAGAAAGGAATCAAATGCACCGTGCTCGTGCCCGACACCGCCCCTGACGCCAAGCTCGGCGCGATAACGCGTCTGGGCGCGGCAACAGTGCCGATCTCGCTCGATGAGTTCTTCGAGGTCCTGGGCTCTCGGCAGAAAGACGGCATGTCAGGCACATTCGTGCACGCGTTCAGCGACCGCCGGATGATGGCCGGCAACGGCACCGTCGGCCTGGAGATCCTCGAGGATCTACCTCAGGTCGACGTAATCCTTGCGCCCTACGGCGGCGGCGGCCTGTCGTGCGGCATAGCTTGCGCTGCCAAGGCGATCAATCCGCGCGTCAAAGTCTTCGCGTGCGAGCCCGAGACGGCGGCGCCGCTCGCTCACTCATGGCTCGCGGGAAGGCCGACGGTCCCTCCGTTCGAAAGGACGTTTATAGACGGCGCCGGCGGGCAGCGCGTCTATCCCGAGATGTTCGAGTTGGCGAGAAAGGTGCTGGATGGTCCGCTCGCGGTGGCGGTGGAAAGGGTCAAGAAAGCAGTCGCCGTCATGGTGGAGCGGAACCACGTAGTCGCCGAAGGCGCTGGAGCGCTGCCGGTCGCGGCAGCAATGGATGGACTCGCGGGTGCCCATCGCATCTGCTGCGTCGTCAGCGGCGGCAACATCGACACAACGCTCCTAGCCTCGCTGCTCGACCAGTAGGCTCTGCACGCTGCGCCCGATTCTTCCCTGTCGGTCATAAAGCGCGCCCTCAGCCATGCCCGTGCCGTGCGGCTCGAGCCACGTGCGCGCGTCGACCAGCACCCACTCGTCGATGGGGTGCCGGTGGAGCGCAACGATCAGGTCGGGATTGATGAAAGACGTCTTCCGCGGGTCCACCACCCAGCTGATGCCGTTCGGGAAATCGGCCGCGGCGCACACGCGCAGCAGACCGCTCGGCTCCTCACCCGGCACGAGGGGAAGCTTCAACCGAAACCACGCCCAGCCCGGAGAACCAGTCTCCACCTGGTGAGGGCGCACCTCGACTCCCAGAAGGTGATACGCGGCTCCAGGTTGCCAGCCGCCCAACCATCCCGAGAGCGCGTCGGGCGCTGGGCGAGGTGGGGCATCGGCCGTGAGCGGCACCGCCACATCGGCGACGCGGATCCGCAGCCCGGTGGCGCGGGCGACCTCCTGGTCGCCGCTCCACAAAGCTGATTCGAGCAGCTGGACTTTGCGTCCGGGTCGAATCACCTTGCAGCTGACTGAAAGGGGCACCTGCCCAACCGGGCGCAGCAGCTCGACTGTCAGGCGCGTGACAAACATCTCCTGGTCAGCCGGATACCTTTCGATCTCGCGGGCCATCAACATCGTTGGCGGACCGCCGTGCAGCGCCTGGTCGGTCCAGGGGCTCAGAGCTGCTTCCGTCGGCAGGTAGCAGTTGTCGCCGCAGGGCTCGAAGATCGAATCACTCACGCGACCGTTTGTACCCGATCCGGAATCCGCAGCGACGTCGCACCCCAGCCCATCGCGATGGCCGCGAGGATGCCAGGTCCGAACGCGAACGCTGCCACTCCCGTGGCGTCCCACAACGCCCCGGCGATCAGCGGGAGGAAAAACCCCGTTGCGTACTGCACCGTGAAGATGGCCGCGCTCATGCGCGCCACGTCGCCTGCCGGAGCGACGCGCGGCGGCAGGCTAAGCACGACTACAAAGGACAGCGCGGCCGAAAAGCCGAGTAGAAACGCCCAGCCGAGCACGCCCACGCCGGGCGTCACGATCATTCCCACCTGCGCCGTGGCAAGCACACCGGCCGATCCCAGGAATCCCACCTTCCCGGTCAGCAGGCGCGGCCACAGGGCGACGGTCGGCGCAGTAAGCAGCTGTGACGCGTTGAGCACCGCGAGCGTCGGGGAGATGAGGGCATGCCTTCCGGTCTGGTCGAGAAAGTCCGGGATGTACGCATTGGCCCCGAAGTAGGCGGCCGAGGCCATGCCCATCACGAGGCCGATCAGGATGGCCTGGCCGTGTCTCCAGTCCGGCCACCACCGCGACCGCGCCGCGGGATTGACCGAGCGCGCGGGCGCCGACGAGGCGATAGCGACACCGCTGAAAAGCACGATCACCGACCACGGCACCAGCGCCCATCTCCAGTCGCCATGGGCCAGGGGCAGAGTGCCGACCGGCGTGGTGAGCACCGTCGGCAATGTTTCACCGATCAGGATCCCGTTGCTGTAGACCGCCGTGGCGATGGCGATCCGGCGGGGAAACCAGTCGCGAACAAGAGATGGAAAGGCAGGCTGGGTCACGGCCACGCCGATGCCCATCAGGAATGTCGCCGTGAACAGGACCGGCACACTCGGTCCGAGACCGCGCAGCGCTCCGAAAAGGGCGATCGAACCGAGGCCCGTAAACAACGCGCCGCGTGCGCCCAGCTTGGCGATCAGCAGCGATCCGGGCACCGAGGCGATGGCGAGGATCAAGATCGGTCCCGAGACGAGCGCGCCTACTGACTTCTCGTCGAGGTGGAGCTCGCGATGTATCAGCGGGATCAGCGGCGGAATGGCGAGCATCGTGAGGCGCACGTCGATGCCGCCCAACCAGAGCAACAGGAGCCGCACCCAGTCCGTGCGTGTGAGCCTCAACGCGCCGCGCCGTCTGCGAGGATATTTGTCGTTATGGGTGGCCTGTTGATCGTCACTGCCGCTGGACCCGAGGAACCGACCCGTGCGACCATCCCGTTCCATATCGCCGTCAACGGCGCAAAGCCCACCGGCACGGAGGTCGCGTTGGTGCTCGCCGGCGACGCGGCCGAGCTCGTGAAACCCGACGTGATCGCCAACGTGCTTGGCCTAGGCGTACCGCCGCTTCGCGAGCTGCTCGACAAGCTCATTGATCAGGAAGTTCCTGTCTACGTTTGACGAGCGTGCGCTGAGGCCCGTGGGGTCTTGCAGGAGATGCTCAGCCCGAATGCGAAGTACATCGGGCCGCCAGATCTGGTCCGACTGACGATGGAGGCGGACAAAGCCCTCAGCTTCTAGTCGCCCCGATGGCTGCAAGGGCCGACGGATTCTCGAGCGATGAGAGATCGCCTGGATCCTTCCCGGTATAAACCGACCGCACGACGCGTCGCAGGATCTTCGCATTGCGCGTGCGCGGAAGGTCGCCGACGAAATGGACGGCTTTCGGTCGCAGCGGCTTACCGAGCGCGGAAGCTACGAGGTCCTGCAGCTCCCCCGCCAGCGTGTCGCTGGGGCTGCTTCCAGGTCTCAGGATCACAAAGCACACCAGCACTTCGCCCTTCAGCTCATCGGGCACGCCGATCGCCGCCGCCTCCGCGACAGCGGGATGGCCGACCAGCACGGACTCCACCTCGGCTGGACCCAGCCTCTTGCCGGCGATCTTGATCGTGTCGTCCGAGCGCCCGAGCACGTACCACAATCCGTCTTCGGGGTCGACATAGGCCCAGTCGCCGTGCACCCACACGTTCTCGAAGCGGCTCCAGTAGGTCTCGATGTATCGCTCTCGATCACCCCAGAAGCCACGCGTCATACCTGGCCACGGATTGCGGATCACGAGCTCGCCAACTTCGCCGCGCACAGGGCGCCCGTCTGGATCGAGCACCTCAACCGCCATGCCTGGAAGCGGACCGGCAAATGAGCACGCCCGCAGATGCGTGATGACGTTGCCGCAGAGGATGCCCCCGGCGACCTCGGTGCCACCTGTGTAGTTGATCACCGGGAGCCGGCCACCGCCGATGTGCTTGAAGTACCAGTTGAAGGGCTCCGGGTTCCATGGCTCGCCGGTGCCGCCGATGATGCGCAGCGATGACAGGTCGTGGTGCGCGGGCACCTCGTCGCCGTGCGTCATCAAGCCGCGCACCAGCGTGGGGGAGACGCCCAACACCGTCGCCCGGTGCCGTTCGACGATGCTCCACAGCCGGTTCGCGGCTGGAAAGTCGGGCGTGCCCTCGTAAAGGAGCATGGTCGCTCCTAGGACGAGGGTGCCGAAGATGAGCCACGGGCCCATCATCCAGCCGATGTCCGTATACCAGAACACGACATCGTCGGATCCGATGTCAAATCCGTGCGCCATGTCCTGCGCCGTCTTCACCGGAAAGCCGCCGTGCACGTGCAGCGTGCCTTTTGGCTTGCCTGTCGTGCCGGACGTGTAGATGATCATCAGCGGGTCTTCCGGATCGAGCTCCTCGGTGGCGGCGCGGTCGGACTGGTCCTCGAGCAGTACCTCCCATACCTCGTCGCGTCCATGCGTCCACGGAATCTCACGTACGACGCGCCTGTGGACGATGACCTTCCTCACGCTCGGACAGCTGACCAGCGCGCGGTCGGCCGTCTCTTTCATTGGGACCACCTGGCCCCGGCGATAGAAGCCGTCCGCGCAGATGAGCACCTTCGCCTCGCCATCGCGCAACCGGGTGGCGATGGCTTCGGGGCCGTATCCGGAAAACAGCGGGATGATG
>DATEGL010000242.1:0-4592 GCA_035280145.1 Candidatus Dormiibacterota bacterium
TGCTCGACGAGCTCTAAGCGGCTCCCTCGCGCACCGCGCCGCCCCCGGTCATCAGCAGACCGAGCCGCTCCTCAGGCGTGTCGGGCGGCTCGACGCTCACGATCCGGCCTTCGTACATAACAGCGATCCGGTCCGACAGCGAGCGCACCTCGTCCAGCTCGGCCGAGACGAGCAGCACGGCGGTGCCCTCATCCCGCTCCTGAACGATCCGGCGGTGGATGAACTCGATCGCCCCGATGTCGACGCCGCGCGTCGGCTGCGCGGCGAGCAGCAGCTTGGGCTTGCTGCCCATCTCGCGCGCCACGATGACCTTCTGCTGGTTGCCGCCCGACAGGTTGCGGGCCGCGACGTCGATGCTCGGCGTCCGGACGTCGAATTCCTTGACCAGCCGCCTAGCCCACTCGCGGATCGCGACCAGCTTCAGGACGAACTCGTTCCACGAGAACGCTTTCGCGCGCTCGCGGCCGAGGATCGTGTTCTCAGCGATCGAAAAACTCAGCACCAGTCCAGTGCCGCGGCGGTCCTCTGGGATGAAGGCGACGCCCGCGTCACGCTCGGTCCGCGCGTCGTAGGTCGTAATGTCGCGGTCACCCAGCAGCACGTGGCCGCCCGTGGTCTTGCGCGTGCCGGCGAGGACTTCCATCAGCTCGCTCTGCCCGTTGCCTTCGACCCCGGCGATGCCCAGGATCTCGCCCTGGCGAAGCTCGAAGGAAACTCCCTTTAGCGCAGGCACACCCTGATCCGAGTTCGCGGTCAGGTTCTCGGCCTTCAAAACCACCGCGCCTGGCGTCGCCGGCTTTTTGTCGACGCGGAGCAGCACCTCGCGGCCAACCATGAGGGTCGCGATCTCCTCCTCATTGGTCTGCGCCGTCGTCAGGTGGCCCACGACCCGTCCGCGGCGCATCACTGTAATGCGGTCGGAGATCTCGAGGACCTCCTTCAGCTTGTGGCTGATGAAGATAATCGTCCGGCCTGACTTCACCAGGTCGCGAAGCACGACGAACAGCTCCTTGGTCTCTTGCGGCGTGAGCACCCCCGTCGGCTCGTCGAGGATCAGGATGTTTGCTCCGCGGTACAGCACCTTCACGATCTCGGCCCGCTGCTGCAGCCCGACCGGGAGGTCACCCATGCGCGCGTCTGGGTTCAACGCGAGCCCGAAACGCTTCGTCAGGTCGTTGATCGATCTCCGCGCGTGGGCCCGGTCATAGAAATCAGGACCGATCACAGGCTCCCGACCCAGCATGATGTTCTCGCCGACCGAGAAGACCGGGATCAGCATGAAGTGCTGGTGCACCATGCCGATCCCCAACGCGATCGCGTCGCGCGGCCCAGTGATGTGCACGTTCTTGCCGTTGATCAGCACCTCTCCCGAATCGGCAGGGATGAGTCCGTAAAGGATGTTCATCAGCGTCGACTTGCCGGCGCCGTTCTCTCCGACCAGGGCGTGGATCTCGCCGGAGCGCACGCTGAAGTCGACGTGGTTGTTGGCCAGCACACCCGGGAACTGCTTGACGATGCCGCGCATGTCGACCGCCAGCTGTTCCGAGGGGACGTCGCTCATTCGGCCCCCGGAACATAGGGCAGTCCGTCGTGCGCCGGCGGCGTGCTCCTGCCGACGAGACCTGCGAGGACGACGAGCGTGAGGATGTAAGGCAGCATGCTGAGGAGATACGGCGACACGTGGATGATCGAGTTGTTGTCGTAGACGGCCTGGCCCAGGCCGAAGATGAGGCACGCGATGAACGCGCCAAGCGGCGTCCACTTGCCGAAGATCATCGCCGCCAGCGCGATGTAGCCGCGCCCGTCAGTCATGTTCGGGACGAACGTGTTGGAGACGCCGATCGCGAGAAACGCGCCCGCAAGTCCCGACAACAGGCCGCTCGTGATGACAGCGCTGTACCGGATCAGGTAGACATTGATGCCCGCGGTGTCTGCGGCTTGCGGGTGCTCGCCCACCGCGCGGATGCGGAGCCCGAGTCTTGTCCGGAACAGCACGATGTGGGTCAGGACGAGGATGACCAGCGCCATGTACACCACCACGTTCTGCCGGAACAGGACCTTGCCGAAGAAGGGGATCTGATCCAGGCCCGCTACGTCGATGTAGGGCAAGCCCTCGGTCGGGCCGACGTGTCCCACGTCCTGCAGGCCATAGATCCGGTTGACGAGGAAAACGGTCAGGCCGGCCGCAAAGATGTTGATGGCGATGCCGCTCACGATCTGATCGGCCCGAAACTGAATCGAGACGACAGCGTGGATCGTTGCCATCAAGGCGCCCGCCAGCACGGCGACGCCGGTGGCGAGCCAGACGTTGTGCCACGCCAGGTCCGCGACCACCGAGAAAAAGGCGCCTGTGAGCATCATGCCTTCCATCGCGATGTTCACCACGCCGGTGCGCTCCGAGATCACGCCCCCCAGCGCGGGAAGCAGCAGCAACACGGCAGCCGCGAGCGTGGCCTGCCAGAGGTTTGCGGTGAACAGCAGGTGGAAAATGTCGCCGAGGCCGCTCATGGTTGCTCCGACGGTGGTGCGGCTGCCTCGGTCATGAGGCCGGCCGCCGGGGGTAGCTCAGTCGGGAGGTCGGCGGCCTTCCGGCCGAAGGGCAATCCGCGCCGGATGGCGCCGATGAAGTTGGCGGCGATGCTGAACAGGATCAGAGCCTGGAGGACGAGCACCAGGTTGCTCGAGATCCCGGCGTCGCTTTGCATGATGGCGCCCCCGCTGTGCAACGCACCGAACAGGAGCCCGGCGAGCACGATTCCAACCGCGCTGCCAAGGCCAAGGAGGGCGACTGCGATCGCGTCGAAGCCGGTGGTGTCGGTGAAGTACTTGTCGGTCAGGTTGTGGTCGACACCCGAAATCTGGATGGCCCCGGCCAGGCCGGAGAATGCCCCGGCGATGAGCATGGTGAGGATGATCGTGCGGCGGACGCTGACCCCGGCGTAGCGGGCAGCCTTCTGGCTCTGGCCAACCGCTCGTATCTCGTAGCCGAATGACGTTCGCCACAACAGAAAGGCGAACGCGGCGACGGCGACGAGCGCGATGAACAACCCCGTGTGGACGCGATAGACGCTCGAGGGCAGACCGAACACCTCCACCGAGTTGCTGGAGGGCAGGAGTGTGGGGAGCCGGGCGCCGTCACCGATGGGCAGTGACTTGGACGTCCCCGGACCGAGCTGCAGCGGGCCCCCGATGATCAGAAATCGCAGCAGCCACTGCGCGACGTAGTTCAGCATGATCGTCGTCACCACCTCGTGCGCCCCGACAGTCGCCTTGAGGACGCCGGGGATTCCGGCCCACAAAGCGCCCGCGACCATGCCGCCCAGCAGCACCATCGGGAGCAGCACGGGCCCAGGCAGGTTGCTGAACTTGATTCCGATGGCAGTGCAGGCCATCGATCCGGCCAGGAGCTGGCCTTCGGCGCCTATGTTGAAGAGGCCGGCGCGGAAGGGCAGCGCCACGGCGACACCAGTCGCGAACAGAGGGATGGTGAACACGATCGTGTTGGAGAGCTGCAGAGCAGGGTTCTCCCCCTGACTGCACCCGATGCCGATCCCGCCACAGATGAGCGCGGCGTATGCGCCGAAGGGGTTGGCTCCCGTGACGCCGACGATCACTGCGCCGACGACGAAAGCGAAGACGACCGAACCAAACGGCATCGCCAAGCCGCCGCCGAGCCGTCGAATGGCGGGCGGCAGGCCCGGTGGTCGGGGACGGGCGGCGCGCGCCGCCGTCCCCGATTGAGTGGCTATGCGGGAATGTCCGCGGGCGGGATCAGCGCGCCGGACTGAATCTGGCCCTGGACTTTGTCCAGCTCGGTCTTGAGATCAGCCGGCACGTCGAAGTTGTCGATGGCGTAACCCGCGCCGCCATTCTTGATCTCGAACGTCAGGGCCCCGCCGGTGAACTGATTGTTCACCACGTTCTTGATCGCGGTGTAGGTGGCGATGTCGACCTTCTTCAGTGCGCTCGCGATGACGGACGGGTCGGCGTCCTTCTGATCCGCGTCCACGCCGACGCTGTACACGCCGGCCTTGCCCGCCGACGTCAGCACGCCGAGTCCGCAGCCACCCGCGACCTGGAAGAGGACGTCAGCGCCCGAGTTGATCTGGCTCTGGGCGACTCCGGCGCATTTCGCCGGGTCGGTGAAGTTGTTGGAGTAGCCGACCTGCACCTGGATCGACGGGTCTTCCATCTTCGCCGCCCACTTGTATCCGGCGATGTAGTGGTTGACCGGCGGGATGCTGATGCCGCCGATCGCGCCGATCACATGCTTGTTCTTCTTGGCCTTGCCGTTCTTCTCCAGCCATCCCGCGATGGTGCCGACCATGGCACCTGCGTCCTGCTCTTTGAAGAACAGGGACACGACGTTCGGATGCTTCAGGTCATTGCCTTTCGAGTCGGTGCCGGCGCCGTCGATGATCGCGAAGTGGATGTTCGGGAACTGGCCCGAGACGGTACCGATGGCCTCCGCCATCAGAAAGCCGACGCCGATGACGAGGTCGTACTTCTTGGTCGCGAAGTCGGTGAGGTTCGGCACGTAGTCGTCGCCGCTCTTCGACTCCTTCACATCGCCCTGGATCTTGAAGTCGGCC
>DATEGL010000243.1:0-10459 GCA_035280145.1 Candidatus Dormiibacterota bacterium
TGCGGCCGCGCGCCGCGATGAGGAAGACATGCCCGAACCGCGCTTCATACTTGCGATTCTCTTCCGCCAGCAGCGCCAGCGTCCGGCTCGAAGCCTGGCGGACCCTGCTCTGCTCACGCTCCGAGGTGGCCGGTGCGTGACCCCCACTTTCGCCGATGCGGGGGTGCGCGGCAAAGGCGCGAAGCCAGTCGCCAGGCTTGAGCCTCGACCATGCCGTCTCGGCAGCGTCCAGCAGCTGGTCGACGTCACGATACGGGCGTCCCGCTGCCATCTCGGTCGCCCAGTCGCGGCTGGCGAACGATGCGTACAGCCTGTCCTCTGCCTCAACTGCGGCGAGGCCGTTGAACCAACCGAGGCCCTCACTCAAACCCCAGCGGCACCAGCTCGAACCGGTTGACGTCGACCAGGCCGCGGTCCGTGATCTTCAGGTCGGGGATCACGGAAAGGGCGAGGAAGCTGAGGGTCATGAACGGCGATGCGATGCCGACGCCCATGTTCTTGAGGCGCCCCTCCATGGACCGCAGGCGCTCGTGCACCTCATGCAGGGGGCGGTCGCTCATCAGCCCGGCCACCGGCAGGGGCAGCTCCTCGACGACCCGACCGCCCTCGGCGATGACGATCCCCCCGCCGATCTCCGCCAGCCTCATGACGCATGCCGCCATGTCGCCGTCGTCCACGCCCAGCACGACGATGTTGTGCGCGTCGTGGGCGACGGTCGACGCAAACGCGCCGCGCCTCTGGCCGACGTTGGTGGCGAAACCGAGACCTACCCTGCCGCTGGCGTGGTGCCGTTCGACCACCGCGATCTTGACCAGGTCCCGCGACGGATCGGCCACGATGCAGCCGTCGCTAAGAGCCGGCTCCACGGCTTCGACACCCGTGAGCAGCTGCGACGGGATGACACGCATGACGCGGATCGTCTTCGGCCCGGCGGAGATGCGGAATGAAGAGGCATCGACCGGCGCGATGCTGACGGTCTGCCGGACCCATTCGGGCACCTCGAGCTTGACGAACTGCGGCGGCGCGCCTCGCTTCAGCACCTGACGCGGCCGGAAGGATTTCAGATCGTCGAGGACCAGGATGTCCGCCTGGTAGCCAGGCGCGATCGCACCGAGTCCCCACAGCCGGTGACAAGTCGCCCCGTTGATCGTGGCCATCACGACGGCGTCCTCCGGACTGATTCCCTCTTCGACCGCCACGCGAACCATCTGGTTGATGTGTCCGTGCTCGACGATGAAGTCGGGCTCTCGGTCGTCGGTGCAGAAGGCGCACCGCTCGGTGCCGTAGCGCTCGACCAGCGGCAGCAGGTCGCGAAGATTGCGGGCGATCGAGGCTTCGCGCAGCAGCACCCACATGCCGAGCCGCCGTTTTTCGAGCGCCTCCTCGAACGTGAACGACTCATGGTCGGTCTCGATGCCCGCCGCGATGTACGCGTTGAGAGCGGGGCCGCGCACGCCAGGCGCGTGGCCGTCGACGTGATCCGTGAGGCCGGTCTCGAGCTTCGCGAGCTCGGACTGCCGCCCGGCGATCACACCCGGAAAATTCATCATCTCGGCGATCCCGATCGTCCTGCTGCGGCGCAGCAGGCTCTCGATGTCTCCGACCGTGAACGGCCGGCGCGGTGACTCGAAACCAGAGGCCGGAACGCACGACGAGGCCATCACGAAAACGTCAAGCGGCAGGTCCTCGCAGCAGTCCAGCAGCCAGTGGATGCCGTCGGTGCCGAGCACGTTGGCGATCTCGTGGGGGTCGGCCACCACCGCCGTCGTGCCGTGGGCGAGCACCGCGCGGGCGAACTCGTCGACCGTGAGCTTGGACGACTCGATGTGCATGTGCGCATCGATGAAGCCTGGGACCAGATAAGCGCCGGAGACGTCCAGGCGCTCGCGGCCCTCGTAGCGACCAAGGCCCACCACGTGCCCGTCCTTGATCGCAACGTCCACGTCGAGCCATTCCTTGGTGAAGACCGACAGGACGCGGCCCCCAGACACCACGAGGTCGGCCGGCTCGTCGCCTCGTGCGACGGCCATCCAATGTGCGTCGATGACGGAGACTTTAGCGACATGAGCCGGGACGGACCGATCGGGCGGAGCATGCGAAGGCTCGAGGACCCGAGGCTCCTCCGTGGCGAGGGTCGGTTCGTCGACGACCTGGAATCGTCGCTGCACGTCACGTTCGTGCGCAGTCCGCTGGCCAGCGGGCGAATCACGCTCATCGACGCAACCGCCGCCCGTCAAGCGCCCGGAGTCGCAGGAGTTTTCACCGGCGCCGACCTCGAAGGCTCGTGCCTACCGCTCGCCGTCCACATCAACACACCGGGCGTCGTCTGCCCCGCACGCCCGATTCTCGCGTCCGGCCGAGTGAGATTTGCCGGCGAGCTGATCGGCGCGGTCGTCGCGGATAGTCGATATCGCGCCGCCGACGCCGCAGAGCTGGTGCAGATTGACATCGAGCCGCAGCCCGCGGTCACCACGTTCGAGGGTGCGCTGGCGGCGACAGCTCCGGTGGTGCACGAGGCCGTGCCGGAGAACCTCTACAGCGCCGGCCACCGTGTTTTCGGCGACCCGAGGAGCGCGTTTGACGGCGCGGAGACCATCGTCGAAGGCGAGGTCGTCCACCCCCGAGTGTCCGGCACGCCCATGGAGTGTCGCGGCGTGGTCGCGAGGCCGGAGGTTTCTGGGGTGGCGGTGTGGACTTCGACGCAGATCCCTCACCTGGTCGCCGACGCCGTCGCCGAGTGCCTGCAGCTCGATACCTCGAATGTGCGTGTGGTGGCGACCGACGTCGGCGGTGGCTTCGGCGTCAAGGCGCAGGTCTACCCGGAAGAGATCCTCATCGCCTGGATTGCGCGGCGGCTCAACGCGAGCGTGAAGTGGATCGAAACCCGCTCCGAGCACATGCAGGCCGCAGGCCATGCTCGAGATCAGCGAGTCAAGTTCACCGCCGCCGTGCGCAAAGACGGGAGGGTCCTGGGCCTTCGCGCCACCATCTTCTCTACACCCGGGGCTTACGGCACGCGGCCGTTCGGTCCTCTTCTCGACACGTCAGGGTGCGCTGGTCTCCTGCCCGGGCCTTACGACATCCGGGACTACGAGTACGACTCCTACTCGCTGGCAACCAACAAGAACCCAGAAGGGCCTTACCGCGGCGTCGGCATGGTCACGGCAATCCTCGCCCATGAGCGGTTGATGGACCTGATCGCGTCGAGACTTGACCTGGACCCGGCGGACGTCCGCCGGATCAATTTCGTCCCGCCGGCCAGGATGCCTTACACGTCCGCCACTGGTCTTCCGTACGAGTCAGGCGATTACGCGGCCGCGCTCGACGCCGCCCTGGACGCGTTTGGGTACGCAGCTGCACGGGAGGAGCAAACGCGGGCGCGGGCTGAAGGTCGGTTGGTGGGCATCGGCCTCGCCTCCTACGTCGAGTACACGGGCTTGGGCTCGTCGGCCTACAAGAGCCGAGGCCTGGTCGACGTTCCCGGCACCGACACCGCGCGGATCTGGGTCGCCGCCGACGGCCGGGTGCACCTGCAGACCACGTCGCCCGCGATCGGCCAGGGTTCAGAGACCACCTTTGCGCAGGTCGCTGCCGCTGCCCTGGGACAGGAGCCTGAAACCATCGTGGTCGAGCAGACCGACACCTCGGTCGTCGGCCCTGGAAGCGGGTCCTTCGTGAGCCGTGGTTCCGTGACGGTCGCCACCAGCGTCTTTCGCGCCGCGTCTCTCCTGCGCGAGCTCGTCGCCGAAAAGGGTGAGCAGGATGCGTCGGTGACCTACGACGCGGTGCAGGGCTCGCACCCCTACGCGACGCACGCGTGCATGGTCGAGGTCGATCCAGAGACGGGCGCTGTCCAGATCCTCCGCTACGTGGTCGCCGAGGACTGTGGCGTTCTGATCAACCCGGCGATCGTCGAGGGCCAGGTCATCGGGGGTGTGGCGCAGGCGGTGGGCGCCGCTTTGATGGAAGAGGTCAGGTACGGACCTGACGGCGAGCTCCGCACCGGGACGCTCCTCGATTACCTCATCCCGACCGTTGGAGAGGTTCCCGAAATAGAGATCAGGCACCTGGTGACCCCATCGACGGTTCACGAGCTCGGCACGAAGGGCGTGGGCGAGGGCGGCACGATCGGCGGCACCGCGGCGATCGCCAACGCGGTCGCCGACGCGCTGTCGATGAACGACGTCGCCCTGCCGCTCACGCCCGACCGCCTGGCGATGCGATGACGGCGTACAGCCCGATCAGCTATCTCGAGCTCCGCCGCGGCACCGCAATCTGGGAAGACGGCGAAGAGATGAGCTTCGAGGCACTGCTCGAGAACGTGCGTCGCATGCAGAGGCTGCTCGCCGCGAGAGGTGTCCAGGCCGGCGACGTCGTCGGAGTCCAGCTGCCCAATGTCTGGCAGTACGTAGCCCTGGAGCTGGCGATTCCCGCCATGGGCGCCGTGATCCTGCCCCTGCCCCTAAGCCTCGGCGAGCACGAGCTGGGGTGGGTCGCTGAGAAGGCGCGCCCGGTGCTGGTGGTGCGCGACCTGATGAATGAATCGGCGACAGGGCTGCCCCACCCGCCAGGCGGGGAGCCGGATCCGGACCGCATCGTGGAGATCGCACTGACCTCGGGCACGACCGGGATGCCGAAGCTCGCCTCGCTGTCGGCACGCCTGAAGCAGGTCACGTTCGAGGCGTTCACATCCAGGCTCGAGATCACGCCTGCCGACAGAGTCCTCCCGATGACACCGCTGACCCAGGGCATCGGCGGCATGTGCCTCTACTGCCTGCGCGTGGGCGCCGCTCTCGTGATGCTTGGCGAGCCGCACTGGACACCCGAGCACTGCTTCAAGGTCGCCGCCGACTCGCAGGCAACGGTGATGGTCGGGGTGCCGACCAACGTGATCCGGATGCTGAACCACCCGGTCTCACTGCCGGCGGTGCGCGCCGTCGCGGTGGCCGGGGCGCCGATGCCGCCCGAGATCGCAGAGCGGTGGGAGCTGACGACCGGCATCCCGGTGTCGAGCTTCTACGGATCGATGGACGCCGGCCAGCTCGCCGTGGCCAGTCCATCCGACCCTCCGGCGAAGCGTTGGTCGACGGTAGGCCGGCCCCACGACACCGCCGACTGGAAGATCGTCGACGGTGAGATCTGCATGCGCGGCGAGCTGGTGCAGGATCGGTACTGGGGCGATCCGTCAGGGCCTTACGCCGACGACGGTTGGGTGCACATGGGCGACCTGGGCTTCGTGGACGAGGACGGCTACCTTCATGTCACCGGCCGGGTGAAGGACATCATCATCAGGGGCGGCACCAACATCAATCCGTATGAGGTGGAATCGATCCTGCGCTCTCATCCCGGCGTGCGTGATGCGTGCGTAGTCGGACGCCCGGATGCCGACCTGGGCGAAGTCCCTGTCGCGTTCGTGGTCGGCGAGCTGACGCGGCCGGAGCTCGACAGGTTCCTGAACGAGCGCGGTCTCGCGCGCTACAAGTGGCCCGAGACGGTGTTCGTTGTCGACGAGCTGCCGCTCTCTGGCCCCGGCAAGGTGAACCGGCGCGCACTGCGAGAACATGCTGGCGCGTTGTAGCGACATCAACGTGTCGTGGTCCGAGGCCGGGCGCGGCGCTCCGCTGGTGCTCATCCACGGTCTTGCCGACGACCATCGAGCCTGGCGGCGCGCGCTTCCTGACCTGATGCTTCGTCACCGCGTGATCCTGTACGACCTGCGCGGCCATGGCGAGACGACCCTGGGCGAACCTGACGGCACCTTGCGCCAGCTCGGCGAGGACCTGGTCGCCCTCCTCGATGGACTCGACGTCGAGCAGCCCGACGTCGCGGGTTTTTCGCTGGGCGGCACGATCGCGATGCGCATCGCCATCGATCATCCGCACCGTGTGAATCGCCTCGTCCTCGTCGCCACCTCGAGCCGTGTCGGCCGCAGCGCCGCCGATTGGTACCGGGAAAGGGCGGCCATGGTCGAGCGCGGGGATCCGCAGCTGCGCGAAACGCTGGACCGCGATACAGCTGACGTCTACGCGCAGTCGCCCGACGAGCTCGATGAAGGTTTGCTGATCCGGCGCCAGTCGACGGCGGATCCGCGCGGATTCGCAAATGCATGCGCTGCGATGGCGGGGCTGAACGCAGCGCCCCTCGACCCCGAGCTCGATCGAATCTCGAGCAACACCCTGGTCATTGCCTCGGACCTCGACCAGCACTGCCCGCCCAAAGCTGCGGCGATCATCGCAGCGGGCATCAGAGGCAGCCAGCTCGAAATCATCGCTGGGGCAGGGCATGCAATTCCCGTGGAGAAGCCCCGCGAGCTTGCGGCGTTGCTCAACTCGTTCTTGGTGCCGGGTGACTGACAAGCTGCTGTTCGAGTGGGCCGAGCACGACGTGCTCACCCTGACGATCAACCGCCCGAGCCGCCGGAACGCCGTCGATCCCGAGCTGCTGGCTGCGCTGGCGCAGACGTTGCGGGAGAACGGCGAGCGCGCGGGCTCGGTGATCCTGCGCGGCGCCGGGGACGAGGCATTTTCAGCGGGATACGACCTCTCGCTGCTGACCGGGACCGCCGCCGACCTCGACGCGGACCGTTTCATCGGTGAGGCGGTGGCGGCGATTCGCGAATGCCCCGCGCCAGTCATCGCCAGGCTCAGCGGACACTGCCACGGCGCCGGGGTCGAGCTGGCGCTGACGTGCGACCTGCGCGTCGCCACGCCGAGTCTCCGCATGTCGGTGCCGGCGGTAGGGCTTGGCGTCGTCTATCGCTACGAGTTCGTGGCCCGGCTCGTCCTGCTCAGCGGGCTCTCTCGGGCCGCAACGCTCCTGTTGGGGATGCGCGAGCTCGACTTCGAAACCGCCTCCCAGTGGGGACTCGTCAACGAGGCGTCTTCCCACGAGGAGCTCGACGCCCGGATTCAGGCGGTTGCCGAGAGGCTCGCGGCCGCGCCGCGAGCCGCGGTGCGCGGCACCAAGGCGAGCCTGAATCTGCTCGCCGCGCGCGGAGTCTCCGGCGAGGATGCGGCTCGAGCCCAGGACCTGCGCGTCGCCGCCGCGGGAAGCCCAGAGCGCCAGGAGGCGCTCAAGCGCCGGCAGAAGAAGGTCACCGGATGAACGGATTCGACGTCAGCGTCGGCATCAGTCCTCGGCAGTCGTTCGACAGCTGGGCGTCCTTCGTGCGCGGTCTCGAGGCGGAGGGCGTCGCAAGGGTCTGGGTGATCGACTCGCAGCTGGCCATGAAGGACGTTTACGCCGGGCTCGTGGTAGCTGCGCTGAACACGTCTCGGATCGGACTCGGCACCGGCGTCACCAACGCCGTGACCCGACATCCCACGGTAACCGCCAACGCGATCGGCGCCGTGGCCGAGATCTCGGGCGGCCGCGCGATCCTGGGCCTCGGCGCCGGCGACTCCGCCCTTTACGGCATCGGCCTGAAGCCGCAGAAAGTGGCCGAGGTCGAGGAAGCGATCGGGTTCTTTCGCGCTCATCTCGAGGCAACTATTCCCATCTACCTCGCGGTCAGCCAGCAGAGGATGTGCGAGCTGGCCGGACGGGATGCCGACGGCGCGATAGTGATGGGTCCGGCTCAGCCCGACATGGTGCGCCGCCAGGTGGATTGGATCAGGTCAAGCAGACCGCACGACAAACCCTTCGAGATTGCCCTCATCGCGCCGACGTCGACGGACATCGAAGACGTCCGCTCGTGGGCATCAACTCAGGCGCGCCTGCTTTCCCACCACAAGGAGCTCTCCCCGAGCCTTGCTCGGTTCAGCGAAGAGATCAAACGCAGCGCCGAGTCGTACGACTACGCCGAGCACCTCTCGACCCGCGCGGACCATAGCGCGGCGGTCTCCGACGAGATGGTCCGGACGCTCGGGGTGGTGGGCACCCCCGACGAGTGCGCTACGCGGCTGAGGGAGCTGCGCTCCGCCGGCATCGACCGGTTTATCTTCCCGCTGGCGGGCAGAGGCCGCATCGAGCGGTGGACGCGATTGAGGGACCAGATTCTCGGTCAGATCATGGTGTAGCCGCCGCTGACGGACAGCGTCTGGCCAGTGATGTACGAAGCTCTGTCCGAAGCCAGCAGCAGCACAGCAGGCACGACGTCGTCAGGCGTACCGAGGCGCCGCAGTGGATAAGCGCGTGCGGCCTTCTCTTTGACCTCGGGCGTGAAGACGTCCCTTTGCTCAGCGGTCCACATCGACTCGCGGCCCGAAGTCTCGGGCGAGCCCGGCGTCAGGCCAGGGCACACCACGTTGAGCGTGATGTTGTACTTGCCGACTTCGCGCGCGATTGCCTTTGACATCGCGATGACTCCGGCTTTGGTCCCCGAGTAGACGGCCTCCCGCCACTCCCCCATCCGGCCGGCGTCCGAGCCGATGGACACGATGCGGCCGTACCTTCGCTCGACCATCTGGTCGAGCACAGCGCGGGTGCAGTTGATGAATCCCCACATGTCGATCGCGATCTCGCGCTCCCACTCCTGGCGCGGCTTCTCGACGAAGAGGCGATCGATGGTCCAGCCGGCGCAGTTGACCAGCACGTCGATCGCGCCGATCGAGCTGCGAACGAACTCGGTCGTCGCCACGACCGACTCCCAGTCGGTGACATCCGTGTGCCGCGCCACGACGGTGCCGTGCGGAGACTCGGACTCGACCCGGGCGGCCTGCTTGTCGTCGACGTCGGCGATCACCACGCGTGCACCTTCGGCGGCGAACCCAAGCGCGATGGCGCGGCCGAGGTTGGACGCGCCGCCGGTGACCATGACCACGCGACCTGTCAGTCCCAGGTCCATCCGGACTTAGATCGTAGGAGAGTGGCTAGCCTTGCGCGCCGGCGTGCACCGGCTCCGGAAACACCTCCACGATCTCGGCCGGCATCTTGATCGCGAGCTCATCGAGCTTGTCGAGCACCCGCGGGCGGATTCCGGTCGGTGAGAAGCGCCCCATGACCCGACCCTGTGGATCGACGCCCGTTCGGAAGAACTTGAAGATCTCCTGCATCGTGATCACGTCTTCTTCCATCCCTGTCAGCTCGCTGATCTGCGAAACCTTTCGAGATCCGTCGCGCAGTCGATCCAGGTGCACAACGACGTTGATCGCGCTTGTGACCTGCGCGCGGATGGCGCGCACCGGCAGGTCGTAGCCCGCCATCAAAACCAACGTTTCGATCCTCGACAGCGCATCGCGAGGCTTGTTGGCGTGCAGGGTGGTCATCGATCCGTCGTGGCCGGTGTTCATCGCCTGCAGCATGTCCAGCGCCTCAGGACCACGAACCTCGCCCACGACCAGCCGGTCCGGCCTCATGCGAAGAGATGAGATCACGAGGTCACGGATCGTGATTTCCTTCCCATCCGGGCCGGCCGGTCGCGATTCGAGCCTCGCCACGTGGCGCTGGCGGAGCTGCAGCTCGGCGGCATCCTCGATGGTGACGATGCGCTCGTCCGAAGGGATGTAGCCGGACAGGACATTGAGGAGCGTCGTCTTGCCGCTGCCAGTGCCGCCGCTGACGACGATGTTCGCCCGGGCAAAAACGCATGCCTTGAGAAAGCCGAAGGCCGACTCGCTGCAGCTGCCGAGCCGGATCAGGTCTGCCATCTCGAGCGGGCCGCGCTGGAACCTGCGGATGTTGAGCATCGGACCGTCGACCGCCACCGGCGGGATCGCAACGTGCACGCGTGAGCCGTCGCTTAGGCGCGCATCGCAAAGTGGGCTGGCGACGCCCACGTGCCGGCCGATCGACTCGACGATGTGGTTGATCACCCCCATCAGCTCTTCGGTGCTGGAGAAGCTGATCGCAGTGAGAAGGATCTTGCCGTCGACCTCGACGTAAACGTCGCGCGGCCCAACGACCATGATCTCGGTGACCTGCTGGTTCTCGAGGAGCGGCGCCAGCGGCCCCAACATCGAGTAGTCGTGCGACAGAAGCGGCTGGATGGGTGCTGAGCTCATAGGATCAACCTCACGGTGGGCGGAAATACTCTTAAAGCGGGATCGGCGGTGATAGACACCGCGCCGTTGCCGGTGATGGTCGCGGTCCAGGCGATGAGACCGCCCGCAATCGTGGCCTGATACGAGTTGCTTCCGTTGATCTGGGCGTTGGCCGCAGGGAAGTAAACGATTCCGATCAGGCTCGTGAAGCCGTGACCGTTGATGATGTTGGAGCACGTGTTGGGCGAAGAAGACTGCTCCGGTCCGGGCTCGAACAGCAAAACGTGGTTGTACTGGTAGCCGCTGAACATGTAGGTGTCCACGCCACCGTGGAAGTCGATGCAGCCAGTGCTCGGGACCCAGAAGATCACCGCGCCCGGTGTCCAGCCGCCCGGACACGCGACGGCGTTGCCGGTCGTCGGGCTGACGCAGTGACCCTCGTTGGCCAGGTCACCGCTGGGCGAAGTACCGGGCGCCGGATTGGAATTTGGGAGCGTGCTGGCCAGCGGCAAGCGCTCCTGGTCCGGCGGGGCAGGCTG
>DATEGL010000244.1:0-4445 GCA_035280145.1 Candidatus Dormiibacterota bacterium
CGGGCAGATCTCCTGGCATGCGTTGCACTGGGCGCACAGCGTGTTCGCGAGGTCGGCGTCATCGACGCCGTGATGGAACGGCGTCAGGACAAGACCGATGGGTCCGTTGTAGATGTGACCGCCGAACTGGTGCCCGCCGACCGCCATGAATGGTGGACACGCGTTGGAACACGCCCCGCACCGGATGCACGTGAGCGCGTCGCGAAAGAGCGGGTCGTCAAGCATCTTCTCGCGGCCGTTGTCGAGGATGACGCAGTGCATCTCGCGCGGACCGTGGACGCCGATCGTCAGCGACTGCTCGATGTCCGCCGACCGTGAGGGCCCGGTGATCCAGTTGACGTAGCTGCTGATGATCTGGCCGGTGCCGCTTCGGGGCAGCATGCGAAGCACCGCGACGGCGTCATCGAGCGTCGCGACCAGCTTGTCCATGCCGAACAGCGCGATGTGCATCGGCGGCAGCGTGGTCGTCAGATCCGCGTTGCCCTCGTTGGTTACCAGGACGATCGTCCCCGTCTCGGCGATTGCCATGTTGGCGCCGGAGACACCGACCGTCGCTTCGATGAACTTCTCACGAAGCGACTCGCGGGCGTGGCGCTGAATTGCCTCGACGGTCGGTTCGGTCCCAAACACGGCAGCCGCGTCCTCTTTGGTCAGGTGGATCGCCGGCGCGATGAGGTGCGACGGATGTGTGTGAGTGAGCTGCACCATTCGTTCCCCGAGGTCCGTCTCCACGACCTCAATGCCCAGGCCTTCGAGGTAGTGGTTGAGCCCGATCTCCTCGCTCGCCATGGACTTGCTCTTGGTCACAACCATCTTCCGGCCCGCCGGAAGATCGCTGGCCGCCCTCGTACAGATCTGACCGATGATCTCGCGCGCCTCGGCAGCGTCCTTCGCCAGGTGGACCACGCCGCCCACGGCCGCAAGTTGCTCCGTGAACTGCTCGAGCAGCTCGGGCAGGCGATCGAGGTTGGCCTTCCGCCGTCTCTTGAGCTCGGCACGGCCTTTCTGGAAATCGAAGCTCTCGAATGCCTTGTTGCGCCGGCCACGAAGTCCGGTCATGGCGCCGATCAGAGCGCGCTGGAGCTTGGGGTCGTCCAACGCGCGGTTTACGCGGCGGGCGAAATGACTACGACTTTCAGGCACGCGTTTGCAGTGCTTCTCTGATCGCGTCCTTGACGGCGTCAGGTGTGGACACCGGCGCCAAGCATATGGTCCCGACGCACACGACCGCGCGCTGGTCGCCGCTCGGGTCGATGACTGCATACGGGTGCGCGGCGGTGGCCGCGCGCGCCAGCTCGGCGTTCTTCGTCGTCACCTTGATCGCGTGCGGCAGGCGGTCCAGGGCTCGAGCAAAGACGGCTGCCATCAGCCCGTACTGCCGCGGCAGCGAGGCGACTGATTCGAGAGCGCGCCGCGCACGATCGTGGTATGGGGACGTGGGATCACCAACGAGAATGTCGAGCTCGATCAGCGCCATTGCCCCCACCGAGTTCTCGCTCAAAGGCTTGATGCGCTCGCCAAGTCGCCCCAGCTCGCCATCGCCTTCGCGGTCGAAATAGCCGCCGAGCTGCGAGTCGCCGTACTTCTCTTCCAGGTGGCGCGCGAGATCCTGCGCTACGTCCAGCCACCTGTCGCCGAAGCCGTTCTGGTAGGCACGCACCGCGGCCCAGAGCGACCACACCTGGTCACCGAGCTGGCCACCGACGCCTTCGTAGTGCGTCATGCCCTCGCCTTTTCGATAGGCGTGCTTGAACAGCGAGTCGAGCAGCTTTTCTGTTTTGCCGCCATAAGCGATGGCCAGGGCCGCATTCCACGCCGTGTAGATGCGACGGTCCACATACGGCGGCGGGGCCGACTGTCGTTCCTCGACGTCGAGAGAGTAGTAGTGCTCGTCCGCGTCCTGGCTGCCGGCGTAGAGCCCGGTCTTCGGATCGCGCAGCACGCGGTCGAGGTACGCGGTCGTTTTGTCCAGCGCCTCGGTCATGCCGGCAAGGGACAGTGCAAGGATGAGGCCGGCATGATCCTCGAGCATCTTCTCGAAGTGAGGGACGCTCCAGTCCTGCGTCGTCGAGTAACGGAAGAAGCCGCCTTCGACGTGGTCGTACGTGCCGCCGTCGTACATGCGCTCGAGCGTGTGCAGGGCCATGCCGCGGACGTCCTCATCGGACCGAAGGACTGACTGCTCGAGCAGAAGCAGAATGGCGTCGGTCTGCGGGAACTTGGGGGAGCCGCCGAAGCCGCCGTACTCGGGGTCGTACGCGGACTTCACGGCATCGAGGACGAAGTCGACCAGGCCGGACACCAGGTCGCCGGCGCTGCGCGCCACACCCGATGCGGCGCGCTTGCGCGCGTCGAGCACGCGACTGGCGATCTCCGCCTGGTTGGCGCGGTAGTAGTCGGCAATCCGGACCAGGGCGCTCGCCATCTGGTCCGGCGGCATGTAGGTGGCCCCGGTGAGAATGTCGCCGGTCGAGGTAAGGAACGCCGTGGTCGGCCAGCCGCCCATGTTGTAGCGCTGGTTGATGTCGGGCCGGACGTCGTTGTCGACCCGCACCGGGACGTACTCGCGGTTGATCATGTCGATCACGCTCGGGTGCGAGTACGTCGTCTCGTCCATCACGTGGCACCAGTGACACCACACCGCCGAGATCGAAAGGAGGATCGGACGGTGCGTCTGCTTCGCCTCTTCGAACGCTTCCGGCGACCAGTGATGCCAGTTGATCTCTGCCGCGCGGTTGGGTCGCGGCGAGAAGTGAAATTCCTGTCCCGCCTCGTTCATCGGGACAAGGTTACGATGGGGCCGTGATCTCAACTAGCGCTGTCGACGCGTACATCGAGAAGCACTCGGACCGCTTCGTCGACGAGTTGAAAGAGCTCTGCGCGTTTCCGAGTGTCTCCAACCACGGGCGGGACGCGATCCAGCCTGCGCGTGACTGGCTCGCGGATCGACTGGCGAAGTTCACCGACAAGGTTGAGACGCTCGAGGCGGGCGGCATGCCCGCGCTGTACGCCGAGGTGCCGGGCGCGGGAAGGCGGAAGCTCCTTCTGTATCAGCACTACGACGTCCAGCCCGTCGATCCGATCGACCTCTGGACGTCTCCGCCGTTCGAGCCCTCTGAGCGCGACGGCAGGATCTTCGCCCGCGGCGTGGCTGACGACAAAGCCGACGTCATGGCGCGCATCCACGCCCTGGAGACGTTGAAGGAGCTCGGCGAAGTCCCGGTCACCCTGCGCTTCCTGATCGAGGGCGAAGAGGAGATCGGGTCGAAGAGCTTCGAGAAGATCGCCCACGACCACGCTGCGAAGCTCAGAGCCGACGGCTGCCTGTGGGAATCCGGCGCGTCGTTCGACGACGCGGGCCGGCCCACCGTGCAGTTCGGCTGTCGAGGCCTGGTTTATGTGCAGCTGCGTATAAAGATGCTCGACTTCGACCAGCACTCGGGTTTCGCGTCCATCTATCCGTCGGCGGCGATGTACATGGTCGGCGCTCTCGCGAGCCTGCGCGACCAGAACATGAACATCAAGGTCGAGGGCTTCTACGACAAGGTCGTGCAACCGACGGAGGCGGATCGCCGGATGATGGCCTCCATCGAACCCGAGATCGAGAAACGCCGAAAGCTCGTCGGGTTCGAGAGCCTTGTCCGCGAGCCCAAACCTGACCAGGTCGTGGAGCAGATGCTGTTCCTGCCCACATGCAACATTGCGGGCGTCACCACCGGCTACCAGGGCCCAGGCTCGAAAACCGTGCTGCCGGCCGAGGCGACGGCGAAGCTCGACTTCCGCCTGATCCCCGACCAGGACCCGGACGAGGTCCTGCAGCTGCTGCGGAAGCATTTCGATCGCCACGGCTTCGAGAAGATCGAGATCGTGGCGTGGGAGGGCGAGAAACCAGCTCGATCGGATCCGAACTCCGCGATCGCGCGCACGGTCATCGAGTCGACTCGGGAGATGTTCGGCGAGCCGGTGCTGTGGCCGTTCATGCCGGCCACGGGGCCCATGCATCCGGTCGTCGCCGAGCTCGAGACGCCGACAGTGCTGCCGGTCGGGGTCGGCAGACCGGACAACCGGGTCCATGCTCCGAACGAGAACATCCGCGCGTCCGACTATGTCAACACGGTGCGCCTGATGTGCCGCATCTGGGAACGGTTCGGAGCCAGCTGATGCAGAAGTTGACCGACAAGCTGTTCACGGTCAAGTACAACGAGGACACCGGCAAGCCACACATCGAGGTCATCGACCAGAACGTGTGCCTCTCCAAGTGCACGGGCAAGTACTGCAATCACTTCTGCCCGGCCGGGGTCTACGAGTGGAACCCGGAGCAGAAGAAGAATCTGGTCAGCTTCGGGAACTGCATCGAATGCGGGGCGTGCTCGATCGGCTGCCCGTTCGACAACATCTCCTGCCACGCCCCTCGGGGCGGCTACGGCGTCCGCTATCAGCTGGGC
>DATEGL010000245.1:0-6528 GCA_035280145.1 Candidatus Dormiibacterota bacterium
CAACGCGGAGCCGTGATCGCGGTGACGCCTGGCTCCGTCACGGTGAAGGCGGGAATGACGTCCACCATCCAGGTGTCGCTCACGATGTCGGCGGCGAATTTCGCGGCGCTGCCGAGCGATGACACGAAGTCCGTCGGCCAAGGCGGTCTGATCACGGTCCGGGGCGACATCATGGCGTCGCCCGCGGCCGGCGAGCCGGCGGATCACCAGACGCTCCGACTGCCATACATCTTCATCCCGCGTGGACTCTCGAACGTCACGGCGGGCGCGCTCGGCGACTTCACCAACGTGACGCCGACCGCATCTCCGGCCTTCCCGGGCAACACCCTTGCCGCATCGCTGAGCCTGAGCAACTCCGGCATCCACACCGGCACGGCTGACCTCTACGCGTGGGGCATCCACGCACCGAGGCACGCCGGCCAGACAAATGATGTGCGCGACGTCGGCGTGCAGATCGTGCCTGGACCGAAAGGCTCACCGGCGAGCGAGCGCGGCCTCAGATTCCTGGTCAACACCTGGAGCCAATCGGCCAGTCAGTCCGTGAACGAATTCGACGTCGTGATCGACACCAACGGTGACGGCGTGGCCGACTTCGTCCTGGTCGGCGCCGACTTCGGATTGGTGACGACGGGAACAGCAGACGGCCGGTATGGAGCGTTCACCTTCAACGCCCACACAGGGAAGCTCGTCGACGCGTTCTTCGCCGACGCGCCTCCCAACGGATCGACCGTCGAGCTCCTCACCCTGGCCAGCGACCTGGGTCTCTCGGAGGCCGACCTGAGCACTGGCCCGGTCAAGAAGAAGGGCATCACCTACGGAGTGGTCTCGCGGTCGGTCAAGGTCAGCGGCTTCGTCGACGTCACCGGGGTCACCAGGATCAACCCCTACGTCCCATCGGTCTCGAGCGGGGACTTCGCGATCCTCGCCTCAGGCGGAGCCACCTCGTTCACGTTGCTGGTCGACCCCGACCAGCAGCAGAAGGAGCCCGCCCTTGGCTGGTTGGTGGCGTCGGTCGATAACGCGAGCGGCGCTGCGCAGGCAGACGAGGTGCCGCTGCCGAGAAAGTAAGGGTTTGAGCGTGGGGGCCGGCGCGACCGGCCTCGACGCATCAGCTCGCGGGCCGGGGAGCCTGCGCCGGCACCGGAGCGCGCCGCCTTCGCTGCCGGTGCGGAAGGTATGACCTGTCGCCGATCCACGGCGCGGGCGGAGCGGCGAGGTACGTCGCGATCTGGTTCAGCGCGGATGCGTACTTGCCGCGCTTGGCCGCGAACATCTTCCAGTGCTCTTCGCCGTCGTGCGCGTCGTAGCCCGCGACTTTGAGACGCGCGATCGCGGCTACGTACTCGCTGCGCTCGATGATCGGGTTGTCCGGCGACACGTTCAGGCGGAACACCCAGCTCATGTCCTCGACCAGGTGATTGCCGACAGTGAACATGAGCTTGGCGGACCCCACCGCCGGCTCGTCGGGCATCGAGCTCATCATCAGCGCGGCTGAATCCATGACCGCGCCGAACGAGTTGATCCACGCCTCGTTGTCGTGGCTGGACCGGAAGTAGACCAGCAGCGGATACGCCAGATGGCTTTCGAGCACCATCGAGGTCCAGCGCCGCCACTCGTCGAACGTCTCTTTCAAGATGCCGTCCATTCCTCTGTCTCGGGCGGTCTCGAGCAGCTGCACGGCCGAGGCCGGCGCTCCGGCCAGTGCGTCGAGCGCGACCACCGGCTCCTCGCGGTTGCGGAAGGCGCCGTACAGCTCGAAGAGCAGGGTGATCGCGAGCGCGGCGAGGACCACCCCGTTCGCGCTCTCGAAAATGATCACGAGGCGGGCGATTCCGTCGTTGGGCACGAAGTCTCCGTACGCCAGCGGAACCAGCGTCGACGCCGATACATAGAAAGCCTCGGCGAAGTCGTCCAGCGGCGGCTTGAACTGGTCGCGGATCCCGTAGATGATCAGTGCGTAGGCGAGCATCAGGGCCAGGGCCCAGACCAGGAAAAGGACGAGCAGGGCGATTGGAGCAAACGCGGCAAGGCGAGCCTCGCTGCGGTCCAGGCGGGACGCGGCCGGGCGCAGACCGACCCAGCGCCACACCCTCCACATCGGCGGGATGATCCAGCGCGTCAGCTGCACCTTGCCCACCGCAGGCCGCGGCAGGACCACGGTCTGGAACAGGTCGTAGAACGTCAGTCCCAGCAGGACCACACCTGCGCCCGCGGCGGCTACCTCCAACACCTGGCCCATCGCTTAACGCTACTCGCCCGGCCTGGCTCCGATTCCCTTCTTCTGCATGAGGTCGAGGATCTCCCGCTGCTGCTTCAGCATCTCCTGCTGCTGTTCCAGCATCTTCAGCTGCTGGACGTTGATGGCGTGAAGAGTGGTCAGCGTAAGGTGATCGGCTTCGGCGCGCGCATCCTGGCTGGCCGAGATCACGTTCTGGCCGACGATGATGATCGGCAGCAGGACCAGCTGCAGGAACGTCTGGCTGATGAGCACGCTCACCGCAGTCCAGAAGACGTTGTTCGTGACGACCGCCACGGCTCCCCCGACCGCGATCAAGGTGAAGACGTACGCGGCCCACATGGTGCCGACGCTCTTCGTTACGGTGACTGCGAGCCACGTGTTCAATCGCCCGACCGCGCCGCCGCCGTAGACCTGCGGATGGACCGACCGCGACGTGATCAAGGTCGGCCTGTGCTCGGCCGGGGAATCTTTCGCCGCCTGGTAAGCGGCGCGGTGCTCCTTGCTGCTGATCCTCCGCTCGACGCGCCGTTCGCCGGCGCTCTCTTCAGCCATCTGGCGGCATAAACCTAAGACAATTTCCGGCTCAGCGACCCGGCCATGGTGCGGCCCGACCAGAAGGGCGCGTCGAGGATCAAGAACAGGATGACTCCTACGGCGGCCGTCGACAGGATGTACCAGGGCCACGGACCGAGTACGTCGAACAGGGTCGGGCTGGGTGGCTTGACGCGCAGGAACATGTAGTTTGCGCCCGTGATCACATCGACGGCGCCGACAGTGGTGGCGTACACGATCGTGATGCCCGCGACCCGCACCACCGCCCAGGGTCGCGGCTGGATCCGCAGTCCGACAACGAGCACGAGAGCCGCTGCCACGACTCCACCGTGCGCGATGTAGTACTGGAAGTAGGGGTAGGTCGGAAACGGTTGGGGCAGGTCCGGGGTCAGCAATGCCTGAATCGTTCCGGCCAGAGCCCAGAAGTAAGTCACCTCGACCAGCAGCGCTTGCCGCGTCCACAGAGCCGCGGCTGCGAAGAAGATCGCCATGTCACAGACCTGCAGCGGCAGCGGTTGTGCGCGCTGGTCCGGCGTGCCGCCGCCCCCGGCCATAAAGATCCACCAGCTGACCTCATCGACCACCAGTACGACCGCCAGCACTTTTAGCCACGCGCCAGGCCGGCGCCGAGCGGCGACCACCAGAGCAGCCGTCGCGACCGCAATCACTGCGAGGGGTGCCACGTGCCCGACGGTCAGCAGATCGCTCACGCGCAGCCGGATCCGGGACGGTCACACTCGGGCGTCACGCCAAATCGCCGGAAGCGAGCACGCCTGGGAGCAAACCACCGATAGAAGGCGTCCTCGACTGCGGCGACAGGCGGAATCCGATATGGAGCGGCAAGCAGTCGCCATCCACCGCCCAGGCGGTCAAGCACGCAATTGATCGCGGCCGCGCCGTCGAGCCGCCGGCCATCGCGGTCGACGGTCCATGCGGCCCGGTCAGCCTGCTCGCGGGTGATCCCGTACTCTTCGAGGACGCCAGGTCTCTGGTTCGGGATCGCCAGCACACGGCCGGCGCGGTCGCGCCGGCGGACCCAGCGCGCCATGCGTGTTCAAACGCCTCAAGTGCCGTCGAACAGAAAGACGAGGTCGGGCTCGGCGATGCGAAAACTATGTCAGTCTCGGTCGCCGAGCGAGAGGGGCGCCTCGACGAGTGGCGCCCGCTACGCGGTCAAACCCTTGGTCACCACGAGCTTGGGAAGCACAGTCGCCGGCGCCGCGACGAGGAACGCTCGCGGGAAGACGGCATGCACCGTCGTGCCCTTGCCGGCCGCGCTCTCGATCTGCAGCTCGCCGTCGAGGAACAGCGCGCGCTCCCTCATGCCGACGGTGCCGTGGCCAACCACGCGATCGGGGTCGGTGTCGACTCCGCGGCCATCGTCGGTCACCATCAACGCGACCCGGTCGTTGGGGCGTGCCTCGAGGACGACACGCACTGTGGAGGCGCCGCTGTGCATGCGCACGTTGCTGAGAGCCTCTTCGGCGATGCGATAGACATTGAGCGAGGCAGGCCCGCTCATCGCTTCCGGCCAGCCCGGACGCACCTCGAGCTGAGCTTCGATACCGGTCTTGTCCTCGAATCGCATCAACAGCGCACGCAGCGACACGACCAGGCCGCCGTTGAGCAGCTCCTCTCCACGCAGGTCGTGCAGCAGCTGCCGGATGTTGGCCAGCACCTGACGGGTCGAGCTCTGAATCGTCTCCAGCTGCTGCTGGACGGCTTCCCACTCGACCTCTTCCGATTTGAAATTCTCGACGTCAACCAGCATGCCGGTCAGCGTTTGCGCCACGCGATCGTGTAGCTCTCGCGCAACGAGGCGGCGCACCTCTTCCTCAACCCCTGCCTGCCGTTCCGAGGCCCTGGTAAGCGGGCCCTGGACAACAAGCGGCGTGACCACCCGATTCCCTCCTGTCAGATGTGAATGCGGCTAGATGAACCTGAGCACCGCGCGTTTCTCGTCGGGCGACCCTCGCTTCCCCCCGTGACTACTCCCTCATGTGGTCACGGGCCACGTGCTGCGCAGATGAGGCTAGTTGCTCAGCGCTTATGGGTCAATGGGCAGAACTAACCAAATCGATTTAATGGGAAGTTAACGGCGCGACTCGGCGACGTGGAAGGATCGCCCGGCTGACTCCTCGGTCACCATGGCCACGGCCTGGGCCCGGGTCCGCACCTGCATCTTCTTCAGAACCTGCTGGACGTGCTTGTTGATGGTCGTGATCGAAACCCCGAGCCGAGTCGCTATCTCGCGATTGGTGCGGCCGCGGCGCAGCTCGCCAAGCACTTCCTGCTCTCGCTTCGTGAGCCCAAGCCGGACTGAAAGCGGCATCGTCCGTCCTCGCTTCACGCGAAGCATGTCGCTGAACCCAAAGCGGCCGAAGTTCGGGGAAGCCAGGCCCCGGATCGTCTCGACCATGTCCGCGATGGAAAGGTCTTTCGGCAGGTAGCCGTTGGCACCGGCGGCGCGGGCCGCCGAGGCCGCCTCCCAGTCGAGCGACGCGGAGATCACGATCACCTTTATCGCTTCGTACTTCTCGCGGATGTATGTCGCCGCCCCGAGCGCGTCCTGGTCCGGGCCGAGGCTCAGGTCCAGCAAGACCACATCGACCGGGAAGCTTTCCAGCATCGCCGGGAGCTCGGTCACGCCGGGCAGCTCCCAGACGACAGTCAGATCGGGCTCTCGCTCGAACGTCCGAATCAGGCCAACCCGGAAGACCGGGTGATCGTCAACAATGCCTAGGCGTATCAGCGGGAGCCCTCCACTCCGGCATGAGACTCAGGTCTCACGGCGCTTAGCGGAACCATACATCGCCTGCCATTTCTGGCGCACGCCTTAAATGCCGCCGACTCACTGCGCATCTAACGCTGGGCCGGACCTTTTAGGTTCCGGTCGCGAGCCGCCTTAGCTCTGCTCGGTCCTCGGTACAGCCTTCTCGAGTGACGTGCGCAGACTCACCAGCGCCTCCGCCGGCACCGGCAGCTCGTCGACCCAGATGAAGAGCGTGTCCGCAATCCGCCGCCACATTGCAATCTGGCGCCGCATGCTCCGGTTCCAGTAGGACTTCGACCAGGCGATGGCGGCGAGCCAGCCGGCGATCATGCAGCAGATCGCGCCCGTGCCGAGCTGCAGCCAGTTGAGCTCCCCGTCGGGCCTGAGTCCCGAGAGCACGAACACACCCAGGCCGACATTCGCGATCGCGCCGAAGGGCACGAACAGCGAATAGAAGAGCCGATGCGACATGCGCTCCGGAACGCGCTCCACTCCGTCGATCCTTTCTTTCACAGGCGGCACCCTCGCACGTCACCGAGGCTTAATCCAATGAGGCATTTGTCCCGGCGCGGCGGCGATCGTCCGCGTGTGGAAAACTCAAGCTAGTTCGAGGAGAACGACGTCATCGTGTCCGTCTCGTAGGCCGTCGACGACGTCGGCCCGCCGTGCTGTCTTACCCAAACCACGATGGCGTAGGTGTTCGGGGTAGTGGGCGTCCAAACAAAGGTGTTCAGCAGGCTGTAGGGTTGCGGGTTCTGCCAGCTCCCGCCCAGGGGCAGGATCCAGAAGTTGAACTCAGGACTGGAGCAGCCGGTGGCAGTGACGGTGAAGGTGATGGCGGTCCCCGACGGCTGGGGGTTGGTCTTGTTGGCGCTCAGCCCGGCCACCGTGCAGCCGTTGATCTCGTAGGAGTAGAGGGCGTAGCTGTCGTAGTCGGCGGTGGCCGAGCCGGCTTGCTTGGCCC
>DATEGL010000246.1:0-5572 GCA_035280145.1 Candidatus Dormiibacterota bacterium
CATCGATTTCGGCAGGTCGGACGCCGACAACATCGGCCTCCGTCAGTTCAAGAGCAGCTGGGGCGCCCAGGAGATCTCCAACCACCACACCGTGCTTCCCCATCGGGCGCGACGCCACGATTCACAGTTCGCGATCAAGGCAGCCGGCGTCGTGCTGCGCCGCAGCCCGGTCTTCGCCGCGCGGGCGGTCGGCGCGCTGCTCTACGGCCACTACGCGTGAGGGCGGTCTGATGGCCCGCGTGCTCTTGATCAGGCAGGCCTTCGTTCCACTCGACCCTCGCGTAAAGCGGGAGATCGATGCTCTCCGCACTGACGGACACAGCATTGATGTGATCTGTCGCCGGCGAAGAGACGAGCCGGGGCGTGAAACGACTGAGCACGGGATTATTCGACGGCTTCCCGGCCTTCCGGGCCGGGGTGGGCCCTTGATGTACATCATCCAGTACGCGTGGTTCATGTTGCTCGCCACGATCTGGGTCACTGGACTGCATTTGCGACGTGGATACGACCTTGTTCAAGTCAACACGCTTCCAGACACGCTAGTCTTTGCTGCCTGGCTCCCTCGTCTGCTCGGCGTGCCCGTCGTAATCGATCTGCATGAGGTGATGCCGGAATTCTTCGCGACCAAGTTCGGGGTCGCTCTCGATCATCCATTCGTTCGTGCTGTGGCTGCGCTCGAACAATTAAGCATCCGCTTTTCGACTCACGCTGTGACCTGTACTGACCAGATGCGTGATGCGTTCGTAGCCAGGGGCACACCGGCAGAAAAAATTACCGTGGTCATGAATTCAGCCGATGAACGAATTTTCGGGCCGCGTCCCTCACCGAGCCACAAGAAACCAGGTGAGTTTGTGCTTGTGTGCCACGGAACCATCGAGGACAGGTACGGCCACGAGGAGATGGTGCGAGCTGTCGCGCTGCTCAGGCAGGAGATTCCGGGTCTACGTTTGCTCGTGTTCGGAGAAGGAGCTCACTTACCAGCAATTCGGGATCTGGTTACCGCCCTTAGCGTCGAGCAAAATGTCTGGCTTAGCGAAGGCTTCGTGCCACTCGAGGAGCTACTCGACGGGATCAGCGGTGCCGATGTCGGAATTGTTGCGATGCGTCGCGACGTTTTTCGTGACATGACTCACTGCCACAAGATGTTCGACTACATCGCCATGCGGATTCCAGCAGCCGTTAGTCGGACTCGCGCGGTACAGGAGTACTTCGACGAAGACTGTTTCGAGCTGTTCGAGGCGGGCGACGCTGCCGATCTCGCTCGGGCAATTCGGAGGCTTTGGCTGGAGCCCGATCGACGAAAGCAGTTGGTGCAGCATGTCTCCGTCGTTAACGAGCCTTATCGCTGGCAGCGCCAAGAGCTCGTATATCGCGCGGCGATTGCAGCCGTGCTGGGGGAACAGCTCCAGAGGCAACCTGCGGAGGTATCGGAGGAGATCAACTAGGCCTCAGCTCTAGTGCAGCGCCAGTACACTTTCTCTTCAAGCATGACCAAAACCGCATTGATCACAGGGATCACCGGACAGGACGGCTCGTACCTCGCGGAGCTGTTGCTCGACTACGGATATCAGGTTCACGGCGTGGTGCGGCGGTCCTCGACTATGAATCGAGGACGGATCGATCACCTACAGCATGCTCACCCGAGTCATACAGAGGGTTCGCGGTTCGTCCTTCATTACGGCGACATGACAGACTCGGGCGGCCTCAATCGCGTCGTCAAGGCGGTGAAACCGGACGAGATCTACAACCTGGCCGCCCAAAGCCACGTTCAGATTTCCTTTGATCAGCCGGAGTACACGGGCGACACTGATGGTCTTGGTACGACACGGCTGCTCGAGGCTATCCGAACCTCGGGACTTTCGACTCGTTTCTACCAGGCTTCGACGTCGGAAATGTTTGGCCTCGAGCCGGCTCCTCAAAGCGAAACAACGCCATTCCACCCGAGGAGCCCATATGCAGCCGCGAAACTTTACGCCCACTGGATGACTGTCACATACCGTGAGGCGCATGGTTTGTTTGCCTCGAGCGGGATTCTTTTTAATCACGAATCGCCGCGTCGCGGTGAGAACTTCGTGACGCGTAAGATCACTCGCGCCGTCGCACAGATTCTTAGTGGAAAGGCGAACAGCTTACGGCTGGGAAACATCGAAGCCAAGCGCGACTGGGGCCATGCGCGAGACTACGTTCGCGCTATGTGGTTAATGCTTCAGCAGCCAGAGCCGGCAGACTATGTGATCGCAACAGGAGTGATGCGCTCCGTTCGAGATTTTGTCGAAGTAGCGTTCGGCATGGTGGGTCTTGACTGGGAGCGGTACGTGGTGATTGATGAGGGCTACTTGCGGCCGTCTGATGTGCCGGAGCTTTGCGGCGACGCCTCAAAGGCAAGAAAGCATCTCGGCTGGAAACCAAGCGCGACGTTCGAAGAGCTGGTGCGCGAGATGCTCGAGGCCGATCTCCAAGCAGAGGGGCTCAATCCTGAGGCACATCTAAAGAAGCCGGCCGCCGAGTCGAAGCTGGCTTCAGCCTGATTTGGCGGGCTTCCTTTCGTAGCCTCCCGACGAGGCCCGTTCGATCGTGCCCCAACCGCCGGTCCCGATAACTGCAGCAGTGGCGCGACCCAATCCCGTTGCCTCACCAGCCGAGCTTCGATCTCGCCACCAGCGGGCAACATCTGTGGGCAGCGCATGCCACGGCTGGTGTTCCCTGTTCGCCGTTTCTGCGAGGAACTGCTCGTACACGCTCCGCGTCTTCGGGTTCAGCAGGTAGTCAGGGTGGCTCTTCAGCAGCGCCATGCCGCGGCGACTTGCGATGTATTCGACCTTGGAAGTCCAGATCGAATGCGTCGTCGCACCGAGCACAGCGGTCAGGGTGAAGTCCTGAACGAGCGTGTAAGGAAGCTCGGTGAATCGACCGATGAAGAACGGCCAGATGGTCAGGGATCCGCCTGGCATGGGCTCATAGGGGTCGGTGTCGAAAAATGAAAGGTCATACTCGAAATCAAGCGCTTGCATCCACTCCGGGTTGCGGTGCGTGTAGGCTGCACTGAAGCCGGTCGCGCCGAGCTCGGTGGCATGCCGGTTGATTTGCTCGGCCGACGCGTTGAATCGGCTCCTCGAGCGGAACAGCTTGCCATCGTGGCGCAGGTCGTGGACCCCTACCTCGAACCCTCTGTCTTTGAGCTCGTTGATCACGCCGTGATCCAGTTGGTACCGCTCGGGAATGAAGCTGAACGAAGACCGAAACCCGTAACGCGCCTCGAGGTCGGCGACATCGATAACGTGGCTCTGACCCACCGCGGTCTCGACATCGTGGGTCAGCACGAAAGCCCAGCTCTTGCTTTCTGGCCAGAAATCGATGAACACTGCATCGCTTGCACCAAGAAGGTCCAGGACGCCGGTCAGAGTCAGCAACAGGAAATTGACAAACCGATCGTCGATGGGCCATTTCGCCGTCTCTGCGACGATCCCGTTACCACGGCCGTACGCCTGCCTCATCCGGCGGGTTAGCGCCCTGGGTAGGACCGGCTTCAGTTCGTAATAGATTCTCTTTGCCGTGCTCAGCTTCCAATGGTCCGGCCCAAACCGACCCTCACCGAGCGTGGCGTTAAGCAGGTCATCGACCGTTCCCGCCGTCTCGCCAAACACGGCTTGATATGAGGCAAGGGCGGATGCGGTCCAGAGCGTTTCGTCCACTATCGGGTCGACGAGCCGCCAGAAAAGCGACGGTCGGTTCTTGGTGAAGAGATTTGCTTGCTGTGACGGATGCTCCCTGGCCACCGGCTATCTCGATGAGTTGAAGAACTCGCCGATCGCGGTGACCACGGCATTGACGTCGTCCATTGACATTTCGGGGAACATCGGTATGGACAGGCTACGCGCGGCCAGCCGTTCTGCGTTCGGAAACTGACCGACCTCGTAGCCGAGCGAGCGCAAAGCCGGCTGCAAATGCAACGGCACGGGGTAATGAATCCCAGTCTCGATCCCGCATTCGGCCAGGAATTGCCGTAGGTGATCGCGCTCATCACACCCCACCACAAACAGGTGGAAGACGTGTCGCCCGGCGTCATCCCTGGCGGGAAGCTCGAGAGGTGTCCCCTCCAGCCGCAGGCGATATAGCTCGGCGATCGCCGCACGATTTGAGTTCCAGGCGTCGAGCCGTCGCAGTTTGACCCGAAGGGCGGCCGCATGGATAGAGTCGAGGCGCCGGTTGAAAGACGGAGACACTTCGTGGACGTACTTGACGCGCTGGCCGTAGTGGCGCAGGGGACGGACCTGCGCGGCGACGTCCTCGCGGCTGGTGACCAGGGCTCCGGCATCGCCCAGCGCGCCGAGATTCTTGCCGGGATAGAAGCTGAACGCCGAGGCGTCGCCCCACGAGCCGGCGCGTCGGCCGGCGAGTCTGGCGCCATGCGCCTGGCATGCGTCTTCGACCACGAGCAGGTCGGACTTCTCCGCCACGGCCATCACGGCCGGCATGTCGGCCACGCGTCCAAAAAGGTGGACTGGGATCAAAGCCCGCGTCTGCGGCGTCACCGCCGCGGCGAAAGTCGCCGGGTCGCACGCGCCCTCTGCGTCGCAATCCGCCAGCACCGGGCGCGCGCCGACGGCAAGGATCGCGCTCGCGGTCGCGATGAACGTGTTGGCCTGGGTGATCACTTCATCGCCGGGCCCAACGCCGAGGGCCCGAAGTCCGAGTTCGAGCGCCGAATACCCGGAGTCGAGGCCCACCGCGTACGGCACCTCACAGTAGGCGGCGAACTCGCGCTCGAAGGCGGCGACTTCTGCGCCGAGGATGAAATCGCCGCGCCGGATGACTGCCGCCACGGCGTCGAGAAGCTCTGGTTCCAGGTCCGCCATCTGGGCGGCGATGTCCACAAAGCGGACCGAGCGGCGGAGCGGAACGGCCGAGACGCTCACTGGCTAGGTCCAGGCGAGTGCTTCGCGGAGTAGCCGGCGGTCGTCGCCGGCCGGCGGTACTTCGTGACCCGCTTCGCGAGCCGGATCGCGGCCACCGGCAGGTCTGCCATCGCCGGCAGCGGGTCGCGCAAGTCGAGTGTCGAGTGGACAGTGCGTCCACGTACAGATCGAAGGTATGACGCGACCGAGACCTGGCCGGCGCGCATCAACGCAAACCCGGCAAGAATGTCGGTGACAGTGCGGCGCCAGCGAAGGCCGTAGCGGGGCGCGACACGAGGGATCGCTTCACCCGTGACGCGCCGAAACTCGAGATCGATCATGTCGATCCCGGCCGCCGTGCAGAGCTCGTGCCACGCCCAGGCGCGCACATTGACGTCCAGGAGGTGGAGCACTCCGGTCTTGGCGTGTCGCTTGAACTCGATCTCGACCAGACCGCTGAGCTCCAGCTGCTCGAGCAGCCGTGTCGAGGGCGCGATCAGCTCCGGGAGCTCGACGGCTTCCACCAGGCTCGAGCTCAAACCGAAATCGATCGGGTACTGGCGCAGCCGCCGCGCCGTCATGTAGCCGAGCACTCGCCCGGCGTCAACCACTCCGCAGAACGACAGCTGGGCTTCGCCGCCGCCAGGAACGAACTCCTGGACGAGCAGCTCAGACGC